>NZ_JBISEP010000018.1:0-56700 GCF_044383835.1 Paraliobacillus sp. JSM ZJ581 | reverse complement strand
AATATTTCACAAACTACTCCTTCCTTAAACGGGTGAATCTCCAACAGAGTGAATAGTACTATAAAGCATTTATGTGATTTTTGGGTGAGAACCAAAGTTGTCATCTATAAAATTATAGCGTCACCTTTTAATAAATACCAACTACACAGCTGTAAAAACAATAAGTTATTATTCATAATTAAAGTAATGCGGTACTTGATTAGAAATTTTCCAACTTTACTGCGCTTACTTCTCCATTAAATGGGTAAACCATATTGTTTTCTATTGTTTTTACTTATATATATTTTAAGTGCTTTTATAGATAAAAAAATTAAATATACAAAAATCACCAATACAATAGATGTTACTATCAAGCTTACAATCAAATTCATCATTGCACCCTACTCCAAGAAGGTGATGTCACTGCATATACATCTCCTCAATATGTAGTTACAGTCGCTTGACTATACATAGTAGTATAAGAAGGTAAAATAGATGAATATTTTTTTGTTCTATCGATTCTAGTTTTATTTAAATTGCTTGTTTTTGACATACTAACACTACCTTTATACACACGCCCTACCCTACAGTTGGATATTTACCACTCCAACCTACAATTCCATAAGCAGAGCGATGTGTTGCTAATGAAGCTTTTTTTGAAGAAGCTGGATAGTCTAGTTAAAGTTAAATTACCTCTAAAGGTAGATGTTCCAGCAAAAAATGCTATATATTGATACATTCTACCAATCAATTTTACTTTAGTTCCATATTTACTTCTGGTTACTGAAACATACTTAGAACTACTATCAGCACGTGGTTGAATACCTGAACTATTATTAGAATTTTTAGCTTGATTTAATAAAAATACAGTATCTTCTTCAGATAAAATATCTCCTTCACTATATTTTTAAAATACAGAAATTTTTATTTCATTCTTTTCTTCATAAGACATAGAATTATATAATTCTTCATCCTCAGAGTCTAAATCTTTAGAAGCTTCTATTAAGGTCATATCACTATTAGCCTCAGCATTTGAATGTATAGGTATAAAGACAAAACCAAAAATTAACACAAAAATTTTTTGTTCATTTAAAACATTCTTAAAATTATATATACAATTTTCTAATCAAATATTATTTACAAGAATATCATCTCTCTATATTTTTACATGGAAATTAATATAAATTAAGTATAAGAATAAGAACAGAATAAGTCAATTAAATTTTGGTAAAATATTTTAAATTTTGGTAACAAGTATTTAGTTACCATTTTACTTGTAGGCTGTCATTGCCTACCCTATTCTGTTTATGACAAACTATATTACAAAAGTAATATAGGAATCTAATCAAGTTACTGAGGAGGCGAAGAGAAGACAGTTGAAATGTTTCAGAGATACATGAATTTTACCTCAGGGTATTCAAAGGACATTCAATTCTCATTTTTACACAAAAAAGCCCTCTCTGCTTTATAAAACAAAGAGGGCAAACACTTGATATATAAGGTTTATTAACGTTTTGAGAACTGAGGAGCTCTACGCGCGCCTTTAAGACCGTATTTTTTACGTTCTTTAGCACGAGCGTCACGAGTCAAGAATCCTGCACGCTTAAGCACTGTGCGGTATTCTGGATCAGCTTCTAATAATGCACGAGCAACGCCGTGACGAATTGCACCAGCTTGTCCAGTGAATCCTCCACCATCAACGTTTACTAATACATCATAACTACCTTCTGTTTCTGTTGCTACT
Source organism: Paraliobacillus sp. JSM ZJ581 (assembly GCF_044383835.1). Lineage (NCBI taxonomy): Bacteria > Bacillati > Bacillota > Bacilli > Caryophanales > Bacillaceae > Paraliobacillus > Paraliobacillus sp. JSM ZJ581. The sequence goes on along the minus strand of NZ_JBISEP010000018.1, from coordinate 54,977 downwards.
AAAGGTTGCTTAATAATTGTACGAAGTGTTTCATATGGGAAGTAATCTTCCGCATCACGTTTATTTACAATGATACGTCCAGTTCCAGGAACTAAACGTACACGAGCAGTTGATTTTTTACGGCGTCCGGTACCGTAGTATTGTACTTGTGCCACTATTCGTTACCTCCTTTTAAATTAGCCACGAAGTTCGTATGCTTCTGGTTTTTGTGCTTGATGATTGTGTTCAGGTCCTCTAAATACATGTAATTTTTTACCCATTTTACGGCCAAGGCTACCTTTTGGAAGCATACCTTTAACAGTTAATTCAAGCATTTGCTCAGGGTATTTTGTACGCATTTCATCTGCTGTACGAGATTTTAATCCACCTGGGTGGTTAGAGTGACGGTAGTATAGTTTGTCATTTAACTTGTTACCAGTTAACTCGATTTTTTCCGCATTGATAATGATCACATGATCACCAGTATCCACATGCGGTGTGTACGTTGGTTTATGCTTGCCACGAAGAATAGCAGCTACTTCACTAGATAAACGACCTAGCGTTTGGCCTTCTGCATCAACTACAAGCCATTTACGTTCAATGTTTGCTTCATTCGCCATGAAAGTTGTGCGCATGATTCTTTAACCTCCTGTATATGAAAATTCACCTAATATCTTACGTTTCATTCGCTATTTCTAGCTTCATTTGCTTTTATATTCTACACAATTAACTTTCCGGGGCCAATCGTGGTATATAAATAAAATGCCATAGATCATCATACATCAAGTCACGTCTAATGTCAATAGCGATTCACCTGGATGCGTTGTTTTTCTTGAAAAAAAGCATGTTTTCACCTTATCATTAATTATAAGTAACGGCTACTAAAAATAGTCCTTGTGGTGGGGCAGTTTTACCTGCCGTTGCCCGATCTTTGCTATTTATTATTTCTTTCATTTCTGCCGGTTTTCGATTGCCTTTTCCTATTTCTATTAAGGTACCAACCAAAATGCGAACCATATTATAAAGAAAACCACTACCTTCAAACGTAAAGATATATTGGTCTTTCATCTGTTCGCAAGTAGCTCGGTAAATCGTTCTTACTTTTGTACCTTTCACTCCATTATTAGCTGCACAAAATGCTGTAAAGTCATGCTCTCCTTCAATCATCGTACATGCTTGTTGCATCGCATTCAGATCAAGCGATTCTCTAACTAGATAACTATAGTTCCGTTGAAAAACGTGATTGTCTTCCTTGTTTGATACATAATATTGATATGTTTTTGCTTTTGCATCAAACCGAGCGTGAAAATCATCAGACACGTGGTGAACAGACTTGATCCGAATATCATTTGGCAGGACAGCATTCAATGCTTTTTTCCAATTGGCCTCAGGAATGGCAAGATTCGTATCAAAGTGAAACGTCTGACCGTTCGCATGAACACCCGAATCTGTCCGTCCAGAGGCTGTAATTTGTATTTTCTGTCCTTTATGAATCTTTGATAATGCCTGTTCAACCTTTTCTTGAATTGTCATGGCGTTTGGTTGGATTTGATACCCAGCATAAGCTGTGCCATCATAACTTACTATCGCACACATGCGCATAATCTTTTATCTCCTTTATGATCGTAAGAAGAATAATATAATAATTACTAGGGCGAATACAATAAATGAAAAAACATCTATTTTTGCGATCTTTAATTCCCTTAACTTAGTACGACCTTCTCCACCTTGATAACCTCTTGCTTCCATCGCCATCGCTAACTCTTCTGCTCGTTTAAAAGCACTAACAAATAACGGAACGAGCAATGGAACAATCGCTTTAATCCTTTCTTTCAAAGGTCCAGTTTTGAAATCGACACCACGTGATGCTTGCGCTTTTGATATCTTTTCTGTTTCTTGCATTAACGTCGGAATAAAACGCAAAGAAATAGACATCATTAATGCTAGTTCATGAACTGGAAACTTAATTTTCTTCAATGGTTGCAACAAGCTTTCAATTGCATCCGTAATTTCAATCGGGGTAGTTGTCAATGTCAATAAAGATGTCACTAATATTAATAAAAAGAATCGAAAGGAAATAGCGACTCCTTGTTTAATTGCACCAGAGTATATGGAAAATGAAAAAAACTCAACTAACACTTGCCCTTCTTTTGTTACAATTAAATGGAGAAGAAATGTAAAAATAATTAAAAACCATACAGGTGTTAAACCTTTTAAAATAAAAGTTAATTTAATCCTTGTAGATAGAGCGGTACCAATTGCAAATATAGTAAGCCACGCATAGCTAGGAGCTGAATTAGCAAAAAAAACAAAAATAACAAAAAAGAGTATGACCATTATTTTGGTGCGTGGATCTAGCCGATGAATCAACGAATTACTCGGTATATATTGGCCAATCAAAATAGAGTTACTCATGTTCACCAGCACCTTTCAATAACATATTCAATTCAGCAGCTAATTCGGAAATCGTTTGTCCTTTATAAGGAAGCGAGATATGAAAGGTCTCTTCTATTCTACGTAAAAATTGAATGATTTCTGGTAAATCTAATTGGACCGCTTGTAACCTTTCTTTTTGTGTAAAAACTTTCGTTGGCACACCTTCCATGTATTTCGTACCGTGATCCATAATAATGACATGGTCTGCATAATGAAGCGCATCTTCCATGCTATGGGTTACTAAAACCGTTGTTAACCCTTTCTTTTGATGAAGCTGATGGAACATATCCATGATCTGTTTTTGTCCCTTTGGATCTAAACCTGCTGTAGGTTCATCAAGTACTAATACAGAAGGGTCCATAGCTAGTACACCAGCAATTGCAACTCGACGCATTTGTCCACCACTCAAATCAAACGGGGATCGCTCTAGCATATCTGTCGATAATCGAACAGCATCCATTACTTCTGGTATTCTCTTGTCAATTTCATGGGCAGGAACACCAAAATTACTTGGACCAAAGCGAATATCTTTTTCTACTGTTTCATCAAATAATTGATGTTCTGGATACTGAAATACTACCCCAACATGCTTTCGTAATGCTTTCATGTCTTTTGGCTTCTCATTAGCTGTCAGTTTATACTCACCTATTTGCACTTCTCCAGACGTGGGGCGTAGCAAACCATTTAAATGCTGAATTAAAGTTGATTTCCCTGAACCAGTATGTCCAACAACCGCAACAAAAGAACCTGAAGGAATATTAAATGAAAGGTCAATTAATGCACGATGTTCAAAAGGTGTATTTGGTTGATACGTATAGTTTACATTCTTGAATGATATGTCCATAATCCTTTTATTAACTCCTCCTGGTTTAATGGCTGTTTTTGTAAAGTCACTTGGTTCTTGTATAATTCATTTGCTAATTTAGCAACAAAAGGTATGTCCAAGCCAATCTCTTGTAGTAGTTCCTCTTTTTGAAATACCTCTCTTGGATTAGCTTCTAGCCATACTTCTCCTTTATTCATAACAATTACTTGATCTGCTTGTGTTATTTCATTCAAGTCATGAGTAATTGATATAAGTGAAATCCCTTGTTGGTGTCTGACTTTGTTAACGGTTTGCATAATTTCTTTTCTACCTTTTGGATCTAGCATTGCTGTGGCCTCATCAAGTATAATTACTTGTGGAGAAACAGCTAACACCCCAGCAATTGCCACACGCTGTTTCTGCCCTCCAGATAATCGATGTGGTTCGTGAAGTTGATAGTCCCACATAGACACAGCCTGCAAGCTATCCTTTATTCTAGCAATCATTTCTTGTCGCTCTATCCCTCTATTTTCCAGTCCGAAAGCAACGTCATCTCGAACCGTCGTCCCAACAAATTGATTATCAGGATTTTGAAAAACCATGCCAATTGATTTCCTTACGTCCCAAATCGTCTCTTCTGTTACAGTTAGTCCATTAACAATGATTTCTCCTTTTACAGGGAATAATAGTCCGTTCATCAGCTTTGCTATGGTTGATTTTCCAGATCCGTTATGTCCGATAATGGCCACCCATTGATTAGCACGTATACGAAAGCTTACGTTGTTCAACACCCATGGCTGGTCTTCGCTATAACGAAATGAAACATTTCGAAATTCTATGTATGCGTCTTTCATCTATATATTCCTCCAAAACAACAATATATTTCCCCGGAAATAATTATATATTGTCGGGACATGTAATATATCTATTTCACAGTACCATTTATCCTTAAATACAGCCCTACTTCTAATTGATTATTTTATCATAGTTTCAACTTGTTTAAATAGCTCATTTAATGTTTTTAGGTAAAGTTAATGGTTTTATTTTATATTGAAATATTTTTCTAATGAATCGTTTGGCTCAGAAAGATAATGTGAACGACTTTTGAGTACAAGTAGCCTTATTTAAACATAAAACAAAAAGGGCTTCGATTCACCCCTTAAAGAGATTCTGTCTAAGCCCCGATCTTCATATATTAAACTTTTATACTAACTCAATAACTGCCATTTTTGCACCGTCACCGCGACGTGGTCCTAATTTCAACACACGTGTATAACCGCCTTGGCGCTCTTCATAACGACTAGCTATATCTGAGAATAGCTTTTGTACTGCATCTTCATTTTCTGCAGTCTCTACATTGTATAAATACGCTGCTGCTTGACGACGTGCATGAATGTCACCACGTTTGCCTAACGTGATCATTTTATCCACAACAGAACGAAGATCCTTGGCCTTTGCTTCAGTTGTTTCTAAACGTTCATGAATAATCAAGTCAGTAGCAAGGTTTCGAAGTAGTGCTAAACGCGCATCTGTCGTACGACCTAGTTTTCTAGCCATCGATTATCCCTCCCTTTTCCGGAATATCTCAAGATGTTTCGTATGATTAGTCTTCTTTTCGTAAGCCTAAGCCTAAATCCTCTAGTTTATGTTTCACTTCTTCTAGTGATTTACGTCCTAGATTACGAACCTTCATCATATCTTCTTCAGATTTATTTGCAAGCTCTTGTACCGTGTTAATCCCTGCCCGTTTTAAACAGTTATAAGAACGTACGGATAAATCAAGCTCTTCGATTGTCATTTCAAGTACTTTTTCTTTTTGATCTTCTTCTTTTTCAATCATGATTTCTGCATTTTGTGCCTCATCTGTTAAACTAACAAAAATGTTCAAGTGTTCAGTATAGATTTTAGCACCTAATGATACTGCTTCCTCTGGACGTATGCTTCCATCAGTCCAAACATCCAACGTTAGCTTATCAAAATTTGTGATTTGTCCTACACGAGTGTTTTCCACTTGATACGTAACACGTGATACTGGGGTGAAGATCGAATCAACAGGAATAACACCGATTGGTTGATCATCATGATTGTTAGCATCGGCTGGACGATATCCACGTCCACGTTCAGCAGTCATTTTAATATGCAGTGCTGCATTATTTCCTAATGTAGCAATATGAAGATCCGGATTTAGAATTTCCACATCACTATCATACGTAATATCCGCAGCAGTGACAACTCCTTCACCCTGTACGTCTATTTCTAAAGTTTTCTCTTCTTCAGAGTAAATTTTCAGAGCTAGTTTCTTTAGGTTAAGAATAATTGTTGTCACGTCTTCTATAACGCCATCAATTGTCGAAAATTCATGTAATGCGCCATCAATTTGCACGGATGTTACAGCAGCACCAGGAAGTGAGGATAATAGAATACGACGTAAGGAGTTTCCTAGTGTAGTTCCATATCCACGTTCTAGTGGTTCTACGACGAATTTTCCAAATGTAGCATCATCACTGATTTCTACCGTTTCAATCTTTGGCTTTTCAATTTCGATCATTAACAAAACCCTCCTTCAAACGTCGAAACCTCGGCTAGACTATGTCGCCTAACCGAAATTCCTCATGTAGGCAGTTCCCGCTTCTGCACTAAGTTCATTCGTATACTTCAAATCTGTCTCAAGCAATGGTGATTTTTCAGTATGATATTACATCATCAGTTTAAATCGTTCATTATAAGTTTACGGCATCATCAATCATTATAGACAGTCTGACAAATTCTATACGGATAAGTTAATTATACACGACGACGTTTCGGTGGGCGACAACCATTGTGAGGAACTGGTGTTACATCAACAATGGCAGTAACATCAATACCAACTGCTTGTAGTGAACGGATTGCCGCTTCACGTCCAGCGCCTGGTCCTTTAACTGTTACTTCTAACGTTTTTATTCCATGTTCTTGCGCAGCTTTTGCAGCCGCTTCAGCAGCCATTTGTGCAGCAAATGGAGTTGATTTACGTGAACCTTTAAAGCCTAGTGCACCAGCACTGCTCCAGCTGATCGCGTTACCTTGAACATCTGTAATCGTAACGATTGTGTTGTTAAAAGTAGAACGAATATGTGCTATGCCAGTGTCTATATTCTTTTTGACACGTTTTTTACGCGTATTTGTTTTACGAGCCATTAGCTTTACGAACCTCCTTTAGTACTTATTTCTTTTTATTAGCCATTGTTTTACGTGGGCCTTTACGAGTACGAGAGTTATTCTTTGTTTTTTGTCCACGAACTGGTAGACCTCTACGGTGACGAAGACCTCTATATGATCCAATTTCAATTAGACGTTTAATGTTTAGAGAAACTTCACGACGAAGATCTCCTTCTACTGTACGATTGTCAACTGCAGTACGAATTTTTGCTAATTCATCTTCAGTCAAGTCACGAACACGAGTATCTTCTGAAACACCAGCTTCTGCTAAAACTTCTTTTGCAGCAGACTTACCAATGCCGTAGATATAAGTTAAAGAAATTACTATACGTTTTTCACGTGGAATATCAATACCTGCAATACGTGCCATACGTGTTGTGCACCTCCTTATTGATTAACCTTGTTTTTGTTTATGCTTAGGGTTTTCGCAGATTATCATAACTTTACCTTTACGACGAATAACCTTACATTTTTCGCATATTGGTTTTACAGATGGTCTTACCTTCATCATCCATACCTCCTCTTGTATCGGAGTTTATCATTATTTATAACGGTACGTAATACGTCCTCTTGTTAAATCATATGGAGAAAGTTCAACCGTTACCTTATCTCCTGGTAGAATTCGAATATAGTGCATACGAATCTTACCAGAAACATGAGCTAAAACGGTGTGACCATTCTCTAATTCAACTTTAAACATTGCATTCGGTAATGTGTCAGTAACAGTACCTTCTACTTCAATTGCATCGTCTTTCGCCATCGAGTTGATCTCCCTTCTTCAAATCAGTCACTACTTCATTGACAAATTTTGATATAGCAAAACGCAGCTTACCATTTGTAACGCGACCAGTTTCTAGAAGGCTTTTTTGAACCTCGGGAGAAATAAAGTTTATCGGCAGAACATGATTTAAATTCTTCTTTTTCGGTCGATCATACTTTCGTTTCTCTCCGTCAGCAAGTAAAGCAAAGCGATCATCAACTATACCAATTACAATAGCATATTGACCAGCTTCTCGCCCTTGTAAAATTTGAACAACTTGACCTATCTGGGGATACGAATCCGCATCATTCAAACATGATCACCTTCACTTACCGATTTGCTAATAATAACAAATCCTATTATTGTTCTAAAATATATTGAAAACAAACATATATTCTACCATGTTTTGTGACTACCGTCCAATTATCCGCAAAAGCTGTTATCTGACATATCCCGCTTGTAACCATGAAAATAAGTATTTATCCATGATTAAATTACTATGTGTAATTTAAAAGTAAACATATGTTTATTTCTATTTACACAGCTTGTAATCATTAGATGCGATATATTGGAAAGGCGGGCACCTGGTTTTGCTTGATTTGAAAATGAAATAACATTATTCACTATTAGTATATGCATTTCACGTGTGAATTAAATCGTAACGTGCTTTTATAACAGTTAATAAGTTATTTATACATTAATTGGTATTCATGTGCAAACACACAGAAGTGGCGTCATGTCATTAATCTTTCTATCGTATTTGCACAAATTACCTACACTAACGTTTGAAGCTTTTGATCAATATCTTCAAAAACCTTGTTAATATCTTGTGAGCCATTAATGGAGACAAGGTATCCTTTGTCATGATAAAAGTCTAACATTGGTTTAGTTTGTGTCACATTTACTTCTAGACGTCTTGCAACTGTTTGCTCAGAATCATCTTCTCGTTGTATTAGCTGTGTACCATCATTATCACAAACACCTGCTTCTTTTGGTGGGTTGAATATGACATGATAGGTTGCACCACATACTGGACAAATACGACGACCTGTCAAACGCTCCATTAATTGTTCTTGCGGAACATCAACATGTAAGACGAAATCTAATGAACGTTGCATATCCTGAAGTAGGTTTTCTAAAGACTCAGCTTGTGCTATCGTTCTTGGAAAACCGTCTAGTAAAAATCCATTCTTGCAATCATTCTTACTCAAACGTTCACGTACAATTCCAATGGTTACTTCATCAGGAACTAATTCTCCCTGATCCATAAATGCCTTTGCTTGTTTACCGAGATCTGTTCCTTCTTTAATTGCTAATCGAAACATATCTCCAGTTGAAATATGAGGGATCTGATATTTTTCTACTATCTTTTCAGCCTGTGTGCCTTTTCCTGCACCAGGAAGACCCATTAGAATTAAATTCACTTCAATTCCCCTCGCTCTCATCCGTGTTTAATATAATGATTAAGCACGAACTATTTAATAAATCCTTTATAGTGTCGTTTCACTAGTTGGCTTTCCAATTGTTTCATCGTTTGCAATGCAACACCGACTACAATTAACAAGCTAGTACCGCCAATTTGTATTGATTGTGGTAAATTAGCTATACTTCCTAGAACCAATGGTAGAACAGCTACTGCTGCTAGAAAAATAGAGCCCACAAAAGTTAAGCGATACATCACACGTGTAAGATACGTTTCTGTTTTTTGTCCAGGACGTATCCCAGGAATATAGCCACCTTGCTTCTTAAGATTTTCAGCCATTTGCTCAGGATTAACCTGGACAAATGTGTAAAAATAGGTAAATGCAATAATTAACGCTACGTATATGACCATGCCAATTGGCTGTGTGTAATCAAAAATTGCTTCAATGGTGCTTGCAACTTTTCCATCGAAAAAGCTAGCAATTGTTCTTGGTGCCATAATAAATGATACAGCGAAAATGACTGGTATAACACCGGCTGCATTCACTTTTAGTGGAAGGTGAGTGGAGTGACCACCTACTGGAGAGCGATTGACTAAACGCTTGGCATATTGAATTGGTATTTTACGTAGAGCTTGTTGGATATATATAACACCAACGACAACTGCAAGTACTACCAAGACAATTAGAGAAACAATAACAATATTAATGAATAAATCATCGCCGGTATTTCCACCGAAATATTGCTCAAGTAATTGATTAACGCCATTTGGTATCGCAGCAACGATACCAGCAAAAATGATAATAGATATACCATTACCAACTCCATGTGCGGTAATTTGTTCTCCAAGCCACATTAGAAAAGCTGTTCCACTTGTTAATACAATTGCAATGACAATATACTTTCCAATACCAGGACTAGAAATTAATTGACCTCCTGCCATAGCATTAAAACCAATTGACATAGCAATTGCTTGAATAAAGGCAAGAACAATGGTTGCGTATCTAGTGAACTGCGCTAGTTTACGTCGACCAACTTCCCCTTGCTTCTTCCATTCGGTAAATTTTGGCACAACGTCCATTTGCAATAATTGCATAATGATAGAAGCGGTAATGTATGGCATGATCCCCATTGCAAAAATGGAAAAATTCTGTAATGCCCCGCCTCCAAAAGTGTTTAAGAAACCAAAAACGCTTTGTTGATCGTCCATAAAACTGATCACGTCTCGGTTAGAAAAGGGAACAGGAATAAACGTCCCTAACCGAAAAACAATCAGCATTAATAATGTGAAAACAATTTTGCTTCTGATATCCTTTACACGCACAAAATTGGAGATTGTACGGAACATTAAATCACCTCTATTTTACCGCCCGCTGCTTCTATTGCTTCTTTAGCTGAAGCAGAGAACTTGTGAGCTTTTACAGTAAATTTCTTTTCAATATTACCATTTCCAAGAACTTTAATGCCGGCTTTTAACTTGCTAACTAATCCTGTTTCAAGTAAAAGCTCAGGTGTTATTTCTGTACCTTCTTCAAATTTATTTAACGTGTCTAGATTAACGATCGCAAATTCCTTGCGGTGAATATTCGTAAATCCACGTTTTGGTAATCGTTGGAATAATGGCATTTGTCCACCTTCAAACCCTGGACGAACGCCTCCACCTGAACGAGAATTTTGTCCTTTATGACCACGTCCTGATGTTTTTCCGTTACCGGAGGACATTCCACGACCTACACGATTTCGCTTTTTACGAGCTTGTGATGGCTCCAATTCATGAAGTTTCATGCGAGCACCTCCTCTTTGCGCTAATGTTTTATACTTCTTTAACCGCTACTAAATGTGATACTTTATTTAACATGCCTCTAACCGCAGGCGTATCTTCACGGACTACAGATTGATGGATTTTCTTTAACCCTAATGTTTGAACCGTTGCTTTTTGCACTTCAGATCTGCCGATGACACTGCGCGTGAGGGTAATTTCTAACTTTTTAGCCATGTGATTTCCCTCCTTATCCTAACAGTTCTTCTACTGATTTGCCACGTAATTTCGCTACATCTTCTGCACGTTTTAAACCCGCAAGACCACTGATTGTTGCACGAACCATGTTGATTGGTGTGTTTGAGCCTAATGATTTAGATAAAATATCTCCTACACCTGCAAGTTCTAGTACCGCACGAACTGGTCCACCTGAGATAACTCCAGTACCTTCTGCTGCTGGCTTCATTAGAATGCTTCCTGCACCAAATTCTCCAATCGTTTCGTGTGGAATAGTTGTACCTACAATTGGTACAGTAACCAAGTTTTTCTTCGCATCATCAATGGCTTTTTTAATCGCTTCAGGTACTTCTTGTGCTTTACCTGTACCAAAACCAACGTGACCATTTTTATCACCAACAACAACTAATGCTGCAAAGCGAAAACGACGTCCACCTTTTACTACTTTTGCTACACGATTAATTGTTACTACGCGTTCTTCTAAATCTAATTTGTTTGGATCAATATTAGTACGCAATCTATGTCCCTCCTTTTACAATTAAAATTCAAGACCTGCCTCACGGGCAGCATCTGCTAAAGCTTTCACACGTCCGTGATATAGATATCCTCCACGGTCGAACACCACGTTTTTGTGGCCTTTCTCTATTGCGCGAGAAGCGATAAGTTCTCCAACCTTTTCCGCTGCTTCAACGTTTCCAGTTGCATCTAGACTAAAATCTTTATCTACAGTTGACGCACTTACTAGTGTTACACTAGCAACATCATCAATTAATTGTGCATAAATATGCTTGTTAGAACGATATACGTTTAAACGAGGGCGTTCTGCCGTTCCGAAAAGCGTTCTACGCACACGACGATGTCTTTTTTTACGTACGACATTTTTGTCTGGCTTTGTGATCATCTAGGTCACTCCTTTCTGTTACCTAACTAACCTATCTCGGTTACTTAACCTTACTTAGCTGTTTTACCTTCTTTACGACGTACATATTCATCTTCATAACGAATACCTTTACCTTTATATGGTTCAGGCGGACGAATAGCACGAATGTTTGCAGAAATTGCTCCAACTAATTCTTTGTCGATACCTTTTACAACGATACGAGTGTTTGAAGGTACTTCAATTTCGATACCATCTTCTTCGTCGATCTCTACCGGGTGAGAATATCCAGCATTAACTACGACTTTCTTACCTTGTTTTTGAGCACGGTAACCTACACCTTGGATTTCAAGAGCTTTTTCAAAACCTTTATGCACTCCTTCAACCATGTTGTTGATTAGGCTACGTGTTGTGCCATGCAATGCACGATGTTCTTTATGATCGCTTGGTCTTGCAACTGTTACTGTATTATTTTCGATCGTAATTGTCATATCTTCATGAAGTTGACGAGTTAATTCACCCTTAGGTCCTTTTACAGTGATTTTGTTGTTATCATTTTTGATTTCAACACCTTCAGGGATTTCAATAATCTTTAAACCTATACGAGACATCTATTGTGCACCTCCTATCTTGTTAAATGTTTATTACCAAACGTATGCTAGCACTTCGCCGCCAATAGCTTGCTCACGCGCTTCTTTATCTGATAGTACACCTTTTGAAGTAGAAACGATTGCAATTCCTAATCCATTTAATACTTTAGGAATTTCATCCGCTTTAGCGTAAACACGCAATCCTGGTTTACTAATACGCTTTAGTCCAGAAATAACACGTTCTTCGTTTGTACCATATTTTAAGAAAATACGAAGTACACCTTGTTTATTATCTTCAATGTATTCATAATCACGAACAAAGCCCTCACGTTTAAGAATATCTGCAACATCTGCCTTTAGCTTTGATGCAGGAAGCTCTAACTTCTCATGGCGAACCATGTTTGCGTTACGAATACGTGTTAACATATCTGCAATTGGATCTGTCATAACCATTAAATATTACCTCCTTCCCTGATCGGGGTTTACCAGCTTGCTTTTTTGACACCAGGAATTTGACCTTTATAGGCAAGTTCACGGAAACAAATACGGCAAAGTTTGAATTTACGAATTACAGAGTGTGGACGTCCACAACGCTCACAACGTGTATATTCTTGTACTTTATACTTTGGTGTGCGTTTTTGTTTCGCAATCATTGATTTTTTAGCCACTATTTTCCCTCCTTGTATTAGCTTTATAGCTTATTTTTGGAAAGGCATGCCAAGTTTGGATAATAATTCACGAGCTTCTTCATCACTGTTAGCAGTTGTAACAATAACAATATCCATACCGCGAACTTTATTTACTTGATCATAATTTATTTCTGGGAAAATCAATTGTTCTTTCACACCTAGTGTGTAATTTCCTCTTCCATCAAAAGCTTTCTTTGAGATACCACGAAAATCACGTACACGTGGAAGTGATACATCAATAAGCTTTTGCAAGAATTCATACATTCGTTCACCGCGAAGGGTTACTTTTGCCCCTATTGGCATTCCCTCACGTAAACGAAAGCCAGCAATTGATTTTTTAGCTTTTGTTATTAAAGGTTGTTGACCTGAGATAAGCGCTAATTCTTCTACTGCACTATCCAATGCTTTTGAATTTTGCACTGCATCACCAACACCCATGTTAATTACGATTTTTTCAACTTTTGGTACTTGCATTACTGAATCATAGTTGAATTTTTCAACCAATGATGAAACGATGTTGTTTTGATATCTTTCCTTTAGTTCGTTCATCGAGTAGCCCTCCTTTCACAGCACAAATTATTTATCTAACGCTTCACCGGATTTTTTAGCGATACGAACTTTATTTCCACCACGTTCTTCATATCCTACACGAGTTGGCTCACCGGATTTCGGATCAATCGGTAATACATTAGAAACATGAATTGGTGCTTCTTGTTCAATAATTCCGCCTTGCGGATTGTCTTGAGAAGGTTTTGCGTGTTTTTTCACCATATTAACACCTTCTACAAGCACTCGATCTTTTTTAGGAAAAGCAACTAAAATCGTACCTTGCTTACCTTTATCTTTACCAGAGATTACCTGTACTTTATCACCTTTTTTTACATGCATGCTAAACGCACCTCCTTACAAGGCTTATCATTACGATCTTTTTCAACATTAAAATCAGATAGGTTGATTTATTATCTACTAATTCAATAACAGACCAACACACTCTATTTTCAATGCTTTATTATAGTACCTCTGGAGCCAGAGATACAATTTTCATGAATTTTGCATCACGTAATTCACGCGCAACCGGACCAAAGATACGAGTACCTCTTGGGCTTTTATCTTCACGTATAATTACTGCTGCGTTTTCGTCAAAGCGGATATATGAGCCATCTTTACGGCGAGCACCACTTTTTGAGCGTACGATAACAGCTCTTACTACTTCACCTTTTTTGACAACGCCTCCAGGTGTTGCTTGTTTCACCGAACATACAATTACATCACCAATATTAGCAGTTTTTCTTCCAGAGCCACCTAGTACTTTAATTGCTTGTACTTCGCGTGCACCAGAGTTGTCTGCAACTTTCAAACGAGTCTCTTGCTGAATCATACTGTCGTTACCTCCCTTCGGAATCAATCCGAGCGAACTTTACTTAAATTAGATAATTACTGCTTCTTCTACTACTTCAACAAGACGAAAACGCTTTGTTGCTGATAGTGGGCGAGTTTCCATAATTGAAACAATGTCACCAACTTTAGCTTGATTGTTTTCATCATGCGTTTTGAACTTTTTAGAATATTTAACACGCTTTCCATAAAGTTTATGGAACTTATAAGTTTCTACTAGTACAGTAATCGTTTTGTCCATTTTATCTGAAACAACACGACCTGTGTAAACTTTACGATCATTACGCTCAGTCATTTGAGGTTAACCTCCTCTCGGTTTAACTAGTTATTTACGCTAAGCTCTCTTTGACGTACAACAGTTTTCATGCGTGCAATGGATTTACGAACTTCACGAAGACGTGCAGTGTTTTCCAATTGACCCGTAGCTAACTGAAAACGCAAGTTAAAAAGCTCTTCTTTTAAAGACTTGATTTTTTGTTCAATTTCGGCAGTGGTTAGTTCTCTGATTTCTTTAGCCTTCATTGATTTCACCACCAATTTCTTCACGTTTTACAAACTTAGTTTTTATAGGTAGTTTATGAGAAGCAAGACGAAGTGCTTCACGTGCTACTTCTTCAGATACTCCTGCAACTTCAAACATGATTTTACCAGGTTTTACAACTGCCACCCAACCTTCAGGTGCTCCTTTACCAGAACCCATTCGAACTTCTAGAGGCTTTGCAGTGTAAGGTTTGTCTGGGAAAATTTTAATCCATACTTTACCGCCACGCTTCATATAACGAGTCATAGCAATACGTGCTGACTCTATTTGACGACTTGTGATCCAAGAAGCTTCAACAGCTTGTAATCCATATTCACCAAAAGTAACAGACGTACCGCCTTTTGCTTTTCCTCTCATTTTACCACGATGTTGCTTACGATGTTTTACACGTTTAGGCATTAACATAATGCGCGCCCCCTTCCTTACTTATTGTTTTTAGTTGGAAGGACTTCTCCACGATAGATCCACACTTTAACACCTAGTTTACCGTATGTTGTATCTGCCTCAGCAGTACCATAATCGATATCAGCACGTAAAGTGTGCAGTGGTACAGTCCCTTCGCTATAACTTTCTGCACGAGCAATATCTGCTCCACCTAGACGACCAGATACTTGTGTACGGATACCTTTTGCACCTGCTCGCATAGCACGTTGTATTACTTGCTTTTGTGCACGACGGAAAGAAATACGATTCTCTAATTGACGTGCAATATTTTCAGCTACTAATTTTGCATCAATATCTGCTTTTTTCACTTCAACAATGTTGATGTGAACTTTTTTACCAGTTAGGGCATTCAATGATTTACGAAGTGCTTCAACTTCTGAACCGCCTTTACCAATAACCATTCCAGGCTTAGCAGTAGATATGGAAATATTCACACGATTAGCTGCACGTTCAATTTCAATCTTAGAAACAGCAGCATCTTTCAGACGTTGTTCAACATATTCACGAATTTTAATATCTTCATGTAACAAGTCTGCATAATCTTTGCCAGCGTACCACTTGGACTCCCAATCACGGATAACACCGACACGAAATCCTATTGGATTAACTTTTTGACCCACAGATTATCCCTCCTTCTTTTCTGATACAACCACTGTAATGTGGCTTGTTCTTTTATTGATTTGACTAGCACGACCTTGTGCGCGCGGACGGAAACGTTTCAACGTTACGCCTTCGTTCACATATGCTTCAGATATAAACAACTCATCTGAGTTCATTTCATAGTTATGTTCTGCATTTGCGATTGCAGAGTTTAAAACTTTCTCAACAACTGGTGATGCACCGCGTTGTGTATGTTTTAAAATTGCAATTGCTTCTCCAACGTCTTTTCCTCGAATTAAATCAATTACCAAACGAACTTTACGAGGAGCAATTCGAACAGTTTTTGCAACAGCTTTTGCTTGCATCAAGAGTGCCTCCTCTCATAATTAGCGTTTTGTTTTCTTGTCATCACCCGCATGCCCTCTAAATGAGCGTGTTGGCGCGAATTCACCTAATTTATGTCCAACCATATCTTCTGTAATATATACAGGTACATGCTTACGTCCATCATATACAGCGATTGTTTGACCTACAAAATTAGGGAAAATAGTAGAACGACGAGACCAAGTTTTTACTACTTGCTTCTTATCACTTTCGTTCACTTTCTCAATCTTTCTCATCAAATGGTCATCTACGAAAGGTCCCTTTTTTAAACTACGACCCATGCATAAACCTCCCTTCGTGATTGTTGGACGAACGTAATGGTCCGCCTTACAACCCCGTTATTTTTTACGTTTACGTACAATATATTTATCTGATGGTTTATTACGTTGACGCGTTTTGTAACCAAGTGTTGGTTTGCCCCATGGAGACATTGGTGATTTTCGTCCGATTGGCGCACGTCCTTCACCACCACCGTGAGGGTGATCATTAGGGTTCATTACAGAACCACGAACAGTAGGGCGAACACCTTTCCAACGAGAGCGTCCTGCTTTACCTACAGTAATTAATTCATGTTCAATGTTACCTACTTGACCAATTGTTGCACGGCAAGTTCCTAGTACTAAACGAACTTCGCCTGAAGTTAAACGGACTAACACATATTTATCTTCACGGCCTAGAATTTGAGCTTGAGAACCTGCAGAGCGAGCAAGTTGTCCGCCACGGCCTGGTTTAAGTTCAACATTATGAATAACTGTACCTACTGGAATACTTGCAAGTGGTAATGCATTACCTAATTTGATATCTGCACTTTCACCTGATAAAATCTCTTGACCTACTTCGATTCCTTTCGGAGCTAAGATATAACGTTTTTCACCATCTACATAGTGAATTAACGCAATATTAGCAGAACGGTTCGGATCATATTCAATTGTAGCAACGCGTCCTGGTATTCCATCTTTGTCACGTTTAAAGTCAATGACACGATATTGACGCTTATGTCCACCGCCTTGATGACGAACAGTTAATCTCCCTTGGTTGTTGCGCCCTCCACGATTGTGCAATGGGGCAAGCAATGATTTTTCTGGTTGTGTAGTTGTGATTTCAGCAAAATCAGATCCTGACATACCACGTCTACCATTTGAAGTTGGTTTATACTTCTTAATCGCCATCTTATTTCCCTCCTTCTTTTATAACGTTATATTATACACTTTCGAAAAATTCTAGTTCTTTGCTGTCTTCAGAAAGTTGAACAACAGCTTTTTTACGATCCGGACGAAAACCTCCGTAACGACCCATACGCTTGAATTTACCTTTAAGGTTTAAGGTGTTTACTTTGACTACTTTTACTCCAAAAATTGATTCAACAGCTTGTTTAATCTCTGTTTTATTCGCTC
The DNA here is from genome assembly GCF_044383835.1 of Paraliobacillus sp. JSM ZJ581. Lineage (NCBI taxonomy): Bacteria > Bacillati > Bacillota > Bacilli > Caryophanales > Bacillaceae > Paraliobacillus > Paraliobacillus sp. JSM ZJ581. The sequence continues at coordinate 37,470 of NZ_JBISEP010000018.1, read as the reverse complement.
TCGGATCTACCTCAAATGTATATTTTTTATCAATCATTAGGTCTGCAGAGTGTTCCGTAATAATCGGGCGCTTAATAATATCACGTGTGTCTTTCATTATGCAAGCACCTCCCCTGCTTTTTCAGCTGCTTCTTTTGTAATAATCAGCTTGTCATGCGTAAGCAAGTCAATAACGTTAACTTCACTTACTGGTAATACTTTTGCGTTTGGCAAGTTATTAGCAGAACGTGCTACTACTTCATCTTTTTCCGCAGTAACAATTAATGCTTTTGTGTCAACATGTAGCGCATCAAATAATTTAACCACTTCTTTAGTCTTTGGTGCATCAAAACCTAATGTTTCTAAAGCAATCACGTTGTCTTCTTTCACCTTAGTTGATAGTGCTGAAAGAAGTGCTAAACGACGTACTTTTTTAGGTAATTTATAGCTATAACTACGTGGCGTCGGTCCAAATACTACTCCACCACCAACCCATTGAGGTGAACGAATAGAACCTTGACGTGCACGGCCTGTGCCTTTCTGGCGCCATGGTTTACGTCCTCCACCGCGTACTGCTGAACGATTTTTAACAGCGTGTGTACCTTGACGACGAGATGCTTGTTGCATAACAACTGCATCATGCAATACATGTTCGTTTGGTTCAATACCGAACACCGCGTCATTTAATTCCACATCACCTACTTGCGAACCGCTTTGGTTATATAGTGCTACTTTAGGCATGACATATCCTCCCTTCAATATATAATTAGTTAGCCTTTATTGCACTCGTTATTTTCACGAATGATTTTTTCGCTCCAGGAACATTTCCTTTAATTAATAAAAGATTACGTTCCACATCAACTTTAACCACTTCTAAATTTTGAATGGTAATTTGTTCTCCACCCATTTGTCCAGGCAATTTTTTACCTTTAAATACACGCATTGGATCTACCGCACCCATAGTACCAGGACCTCTGTGATAGTGAGAACCATGACTCATTGGGCCACGTGATTGGTTATGGCGTTTGATAGAACCTTGGAAACCTTTCCCTTTAGAAGTTCCTGTTACATCAATTATATCTCCAGCTTGGAAAACCTCTACGCTAATTTCTTGACCAACTTCATAGTTATCAAGATTAACGTTACGGAATTCACGAATGAAGCGCTTAGGGTTCGTGCTCGCTTTTGCAGCATGTCCTTTGGCTGGTTTGTTAGAACGAGATTCTTTCTTGTCAGCAAAACCTAATTGAACAGCTTCATAGCCATCATTATCTTCAGTTCTTTTTTGCAAAACAACGTTTGGTTCTGCTTGAACTACTGTTACCGGCGTTAGTTCCCCATTTTCAGAGAAAAGCTGTGTCATGCCGATTTTGCGACCTAAGATTCCTTTCGTCATCCGTTACACCTCCTAAATTTTTATCTATTAAAGTTTGATTTCAATATCTACACCTGATGGTAAGTCTAAACGCATCAATGCATCAACTGTTTGTGGTGTAGGACTAACAATATCAATCAGACGTTTGTGTGTGCGCATTTCGAATTGCTCACGAGAATCTTTGTACTTGTGTACTGCACGTAGGACTGTATAAACTGATTTCTCAGTAGGTAATGGGATAGGTCCCGATACCCCTGCGCCAGAACGTTTTGCAGTACCTACAATTTTTTCAGCAGATTGATCAAGAATACGGTGATCGTATGCTTTTAAACGAATTCTAATTTTTTCTTTTGCCATTACTTTCCCTCCTTTTTCGCCCATTTTTGTAATAGACATTCTCCGCGAAAATTCCTTCGCACCCCGCCATGGCAAAGGGGCCGGGTGTGCCAACAACCTTCCGCATCATCGCCTTTTATGACCAACATTGTTCATTATATAGAAAAGTGCAGCCAAATGCAAGGTTAAATCCTATTTATTTTCATTTTTTTCATTCCATTCTTTCTCATTTCTTAGTCGTTATTTTAAACCTGCATATCGCGCCTAAAATCTATACTTGTGTTGCCCATAATAAAAAGAACAGATAGCTAAGCCATCTGCTCTTTTATTTTAATAAATTATTTTTGGATCGTTGCTACAACGCCAGCGCCTACTGTACGGCCACCTTCACGAATAGAGAACTTAGTTCCATCTTCAATCGCGATTGGAGAGATAAGCTCAACTGTCATTTCAACGTTATCTCCAGGCATAACCATTTCTACACCTTCTGGAAGTTGAATGATTCCAGTTACATCCGTTGTACGGAAGTAGAACTGTGGGCGGTAGTTATTGAAGAATGGTGTATGACGTCCACCTTCTTCTTTAGATAGTACGTAAACTTCTGCTTTGAAGTTTGTGTGTGGAGTAATAGAACCCGGTTTTGCAAGTACTTGTCCACGGTTAATATCTTCACGAGAAACCCCACGAAGAAGCGCACCAATGTTATCTCCTGCTTCTGCATAATCAAGAAGCTTACGGAACATTTCAACACCAGTTACAGTAGTTTTTGATGGCTCTTCAGCTAAACCGATGATTTCAATTTCGTCTCCTACTTTAACTACTCCACGCTCAACACGTCCAGTAGCAACTGTACCACGACCAGTGATTGAGAATACATCCTCAACTGGCATCATGAAATCTTTTTCAGTGTCACGGTCAGGACGAGGAATGTATTCGTCAACAGCATCCATTAATTCATAGATAGCATTAACATAGTTTTCTTCGCCTTCAAGTGCTTTAAGAGCAGAACCTTTAATTACTGGTACATCATCTCCAGGGAAATCGTACTCAGATAGAAGGTCACGAACTTCCATTTCTACTAGTTCAAGAAGCTCTTCATCGTCTACCATATCACATTTGTTTAAGAATACAACAATCGCTGGTACACCTACTTGACGAGAAAGTAAAATGTGTTCACGAGTTTGTGGCATCGGGCCGTCAGCTGCAGATACTACTAAGATAGCTCCGTCCATTTGTGCTGCACCTGTGATCATATTTTTAACGTAGTCTGCGTGTCCTGGGCAGTCAACGTGTGCATAGTGACGACTTTCTGTTTCATATTCTACGTGAGAAGTAGAAATCGTGATTCCACGCTCTTTTTCTTCTGGCGCACCATCAATTTGATCATAAGCCATTGCAGTACCTGAACCAGAACGATTGTGAAGTACTGTTGAAATAGCAGCAGTTAGTGTAGTTTTACCATGGTCAACGTGTCCAATAGTACCAATATTAACGTGGTCTTTGGAGCGGTCAAATTTTTCTTTACCCATTTATAGTTCCTCCTTTAATTTTAAAAAAAATGTGTTTATATGACATGTAAGCTTGCTTAGAAACAAAATGTATCACTCTATTTCTAAGCTTACAATACAAGTTATACTTTAGAACGAGAAAAAAATCAATTATTCTCCAGTATTTTTCTTAATAATTTCTTCTGAAATACTCTTTGGTACTTCTTCATAGTGGTCAAAGTGCATGGTGTAAACACCACGTCCTTGAGTGTTCGAGCGTAATGCTGTTGCATAACCGAACATTTCCGCAAGCGGAACAAATGCTTTAACAACTTGAGCGGACCCTCTTGCTTCCATCCCCTCTACACGACCACGACGAGAAGTAACATCACCCATAATGTCACCCATGTATTCTTCAGGAATAACAACTTCTACTTTCATCATCGGTTCGAGTAACGCAGGATTACATTTGTTTTTAGCAGCTTTCAATGCCATGGAAGCCGCAACCTTAAATGCAGTTTCGTTCGAGTCAACATCATGATAGCTTCCGTCAAACAACGTTGCTTTAACGTCAATTAATGGATAGCCTGCAACAACACCGTTTTCCATCGCTTCTTTAATCCCTGCTTCTACAGGAGCAATGTATTCACGTGGTACAGAACCACCGACAATTTTATTAACAAATTCAAAGCCAGCGCCTTCTTCGTTAGGTTCAAATTTAACCCATACGTGACCATATTGTCCACGACCACCAGATTGACGCACAAATTTACCTTCAACTTCCGCTTCCGCACGGAATGTTTCGCGGTAAGATACTTGTGGAGCACCTACATTTGCTTCTACTTTGAATTCACGTCTCAAGCGATCAACAATGATATCTAGGTGAAGCTCACCCATACCAGAAATAATCGTTTGTCCAGTTTCAACATTTGTTTCTGTTTTAAATGTCGGATCTTCTTCAGCAAGTTTGCCCAATGCTATAGACATTTTATCTTGATCTGCTTTAGATTTAGGTTCAATTGCTACAGAGATAACTGGTTCTGGGAATTCCATCGATTCAAGAATAACTAGGTTTTTCTCGTCACATAGTGTATCCCCTGTAGATGTATCTTTCAAACCTACCGCACCAGCGATATCACCAGCATAAACAGTTGAAATTTCTTCTCTAGAATTAGCATGCATTTGCAGAATACGACCTACACGTTCACGCTTGTCTTTTGTAGAGTTTTTTACATATGAACCAGCATCTAATTTACCAGAATACACACGGAAGAAAGTTAATTTACCAACAAATGGGTCTGTTGCTACTTTAAATGCCAAAGCTGCGAACGGTTGATCATCACCAGCTTTACGAACAACTTCCTCATTTGTTTGTGGTACATGACCTTCAATCGGCGGTACATCTGTTGGAGCTGGCAAATAGTCAATAACACCATCAATTAACAGCTGAACACCTTTGTTTTTAAAAGCTGATCCACAGAATACAGGGTAGAATTCAACGCTTAAAGTAGCTTTACGAATAGCTTTTTTAAGCTCTTCATTAGAAATTTCTTCCCCTTCTAGATATTTCATCATTAAGTCTTCATCTGATTCAGCCACAGCTTCAATTAGATTTGTGCGATATTCTTCTGCTTGTTCTTTATATTCTTCAGGTATTGAACGTGCTTCATCACGCGTCCCCAAGTCATCTAAGTAATAGTGTGCTTCCATTTCAATCAAGTCAATAATTCCATCAAAATTATCTTCTGCACCAATTGGAAGCTGCACTGGATGTGCATTCGCACCTAGACGATCTTTAAGTGTTCCTACTGAATATAAGAAATCAGCACCGGTTTTATCCATTTTGTTAACATAAACAATTCTTGGTACACCGTAAGTAGTCGCTTGACGCCAAACTGTTTCTGTTTGCGGCTCAACACCTGATTGTGCATCAAGTACAGCTACTGATCCATCAAGCACTCGTAAAGAACGTTCAACCTCAACTGTGAAGTCTACGTGTCCGGGAGTATCAATGATGTTAATACGATGACCTTTCCATTGAGCAGTTGTTGCAGCAGATGTAATTGTAATACCACGCTCTTGCTCCTGCTCCATCCAGTCCATTTGGGCAGCACCTTCGTGCGTTTCACCAATTTTATGGATACGTCCTGTGTAGAAAAGAATACGTTCAGTACAAGTTGTTTTACCTGCATCAATATGGGCCATAATCCCAATATTACGTGTCTTTTCTAAGGAGAATTCTCTTGGCATATTTCTTTCTCCTTCCTGTTTGTAAATTCCATTTTCACTATATCATTTGTAGCATATAATTATGCATTGGTATAAAACTAAAACTTTTACTTTTTAAGCAGTCGTTTTCGCTTTTATACTACTAGCTCTAACGTCTAACGACTAATGAGATTTCCCTCACCTCTGTCCGATAAGTTAACATCGATTCGCGGAGCTCATCGTGTTTCCTTTATCTCCTTCGGTTCAGTCCAATCCACTCGTCGTTAAGCAGCCGTTTTCGCTTTTATATTACCAGCGATAGTGAGCAAACATTTTGTTTGCTTCTGCCATTTTGTGCAAATCTTCTCGTTTCTTAACAGATGCACCTGTATTGTTAGAAGCGTCTAAAATTTCATTTGCAAGACGTTCTTCCATTGTTTTTTCACCGCGCAAGCGAGAATAATTAACAATGTAACGAAGTCCTAATGCTTGACGACGTTCTGGGCGAACCTCCATAGGTACTTGGTAGTTCGAACCACCAACACGGCGAGCACGCACCTCAAGAACTGGCATTACATTTTTCATCGCTTGTTCAAATACATCCATGGATTGTTGACCACTACGTTCTTGAACAAGTTCAAATGCTTTATAAAGAATTTTTTGTGCTTTACCTCTTTTACCGTCAACCATGATTTGGTTGATCAAGCGGGTCACAAGCTTTGAGTTGTATAACGGATCTGGTAAGACATCACGTTTTGCTACTGGACCTTTACGTGGCATTGTCTAACCTCCTTTCTTAAATTACTATCTTAGTTTCATTTACTTACTTTTTGGCTTTTTTGTACCGTATTTAGAACGGCCTTGTGCACGACCTTCCACTCCCGCTGTATCTAACGCTCCACGTACAATGTGATAACGAACACCAGGTAAGTCTTTTACACGTCCTCCACGAATAAGTACAACACTGTGTTCTTGAAGGTTATGGCCAATTCCAGGAATATACGCAGTTACCTCAATCCCATTTGTTAAACGAACACGTGCATACTTACGTAATGCAGAGTTCGGTTTCTTTGGAGTTAATGTACCTACACGAGTACATACACCACGTTTTTGAGGTGAAGATTGATTTGTTAATGATTTTTTAAAGCTATTATACCCTTTATTTAAAGCTGGTGAGTCTGAATTTTTTCCTTTACTCACACGACCTTTACGTACTAATTGGTTAATAGTTGGCATGAATTTTTCCTCCTTTCTTCTATACAGTTGTAATCCCACACACCCAGGTGGTTCATTTATAAGCAAAAAACAAAGTCTTCATGTATAAGTTAACCCATACATCAAAACCTTATTGCTTTATTGCTACCGTCGCTGTTCCTACATCAATACCACATGCCTTACCAAGTTTCTTTTTTGAATCAACTCGTACACATGGTACATTCATTTCCTTTGCAAGTTGCGACACCTTTTTTGTTATTTGCTGATCTGCATCAGCAGCTATAACAACTTGAGCCACTTCACCATCCCTGATGGCTTTAAGTGTTTGTTTCGTGCCTATAACTAACTGTTCTTTCACCTGTGCTACTTTTTCATAAGACATTTACATATCCTCCAAAGCAACAAGGATAACAGAAGCACCTTGAATATAGTACCATTCTAGAATCTTGATGTCAACAAAAAATATCATTATTTATTGTTAGATTCTATAAACAGGGTGCTTCATTTTTTCCCTTGTTATCTTTACTACAAGCTGTAATTGTTAAGGTGTTACTTCTTCTTCTATTTCTTCTGTAATTTGATCCATTGGCTCTTCTGTTTCTGCTGTTATTTTGCGATACCTCTGCATCCCTGTACCAGCAGGAACTAATTTACCAATGATGACATTTTCTTTAAGCCCTAGTAATTCATCTCTTTTACCTTTGATCGCTGCATCAGTTAATACTCGAGTTGTTTCTTGGAATGATGCAGCAGATAAGAACGAATCGGTCTCAAGTGATGCTTTAGTAATACCAAGTAAAACCGGTCTGCCGACTGCAGGTTGATTTCCTTCTAAAAGCACCTTTTTGTTCGCATCTCTGAATTGATGGATTTCTAGCAATGAGCCTGGTAATACATCTGTATCTCCAGCGTCACCAATCCGTACTTTTCGAAGCATTTGTCTTACCATTACCTCGACGTGCTTATCTCCAATTTCAACACCTTGCATCCGGTATACTTTTTGCACTTCTTTTAGCAAATATGATTGTACACCATCTACACCTTGAATTTTCAGCAACTCTTTCGGATCAACAGAACCTTCTGTTAACGCTTGACCTGCTTCAACTTCATCACCAATGCTAACTTTCATACGCGCGCCATATGGTGCTGTATAAGGACGTTTTTCAACCGCGCCTTGTATAATAATTTCTTTTTTATCTTTCACTTCTGTTATATCTTCAACAATACCAGTAATTTCGGAAATGACCGCTTGCCCCTTTGGATTTCTCGCTTCAAATATTTCTTGTATACGAGGTAACCCTTGGGTAATATCGCTACCAGCAACCCCACCAGTATGGAACGTACGCATCGTTAGCTGTGTACCAGGCTCACCGATTGATTGAGCAGCGATGATACCTACCGCTTCGCCTACTTCAACCTCTTCCCCAGTTGCTAAGTTACGCCCATAACACTTTTTGCAGGCTCCGTGTTTTGTATTACACGTAAAAACAGTTCGTATAATTACTTCTTCAATTCCTGCTTCAACAATTTGCTTCGCGATATCTTCTGTAATTACTTCGTTCTTTTCTACTAGTATGTCTGTTGTTTCTGGATGACGTACGGTCTGAAATGCTGTTCTACCAATTAAACGATCTAATAATGGTTCAATCATTTCCGTACCCTCTGTTATCGCACTTACAGTTAAGCCTTTATCTGTTCCACAATCTTCTTCACGAATAATTACATCTTGCGCTACATCAACTAAACGACGAGTTAAGTATCCTGAGTCAGCTGTTTTCAATGCTGTATCAGCTAGACCTTTACGCGCACCGTGAGTGGAGATAAAGTACTCTAGTACGGTTAAGCCTTCACGGAAACTGGATTTGATTGGTAGTTCAATAATTCTACCAGCCGGGTTAGCCATCAAGCCACGCATACCTGCTAACTGAGTAAAGTTAGATGCGTTACCACGCGCACCAGAATCACTCATCATGAAAATAGGGTTTCGTGGGTTTAATGTTTTCATTAGTTTGTCTTGAATTAAATCTTTCGCCTGTGACCAAATCGAAATGACACGATCATAACGTTCTTCGTCAGTAATTAAGCCACGTCGGAATTGTTTTAATACTTTATCTACTTTAGACTGTGCTTCTTCAAGTATTTGCTCTTTTTCTGCTAATACAACAATATCAGCTACACCAACTGTTATACCTGCTTTTGTAGAATACTTAAAACCAAGATCCTTCATGCGATCAAGCATTTTAGACGTTTCACTGATTTTAAATTCCTTAAACACTTCTGCAATAATATCCCCTAAAATACCTTTTTTGAACGGCAGAATAATATCACGATCAGCAATAAATTCTTTTACATTCACACCTTTTTCTATGAAATATTTCTCAGGTGTACGAATTTCAAGATTTTTTTGCGTTGGCTCATTCATATACGGGAATGATTTAGGTAGCATATCATTAAAAATAAGCTTACCAACCGTTGTTACTAACAGTTGATTTCTTTGCTCGTCTGTTAGGTTTTCTTTTTTTAGTGAAGATGCTTGCACGGCAATTCGCGTGTGCAAATGAACATGCCCATCCTGGTAAGCAATCAATGCTTCAGAAAGGTCTTTGAAAATCATCCCTTCTCCAATTGCACCAGCACGTTCCATTGTTAAGTAGTAGTTACCTAATACCATATCTTGAGAAGGCGTAACTACCGGCTTACCATCTTTTGGATTCAAGATGTTTTGCGCAGCTAACATCAAAATTCTAGCTTCAGCTTGCGCCTCAGCAGACAAAGGTACGTGAACAGCCATTTGGTCACCGTCAAAGTCAGCGTTATAAGCTGTACAAACTAGTGGATGCAAGCGAATTGCACGTCCTTCTACTAGTGTAGGCTCAAATGCTTGAATTCCCAAACGGTGTAAAGTTGGCGCACGGTTCAATAAGACAGGATGCTCTTTGATCACATCTTCTAGCACATCCCAAACCTCTGGATGTAATCTTTCAATTTTTCTTTTAGCAGATTTAATGTTATGCGCCAAGCCTCTTTCTACCAACTCTTTCATAATAAAAGGCTTAAATAATTCAACAGCCATTTCTTTTGGTAGACCACATTGATACATTTTCAAGTTAGGACCAACGACAATTACAGAACGACCAGAGTAATCTACACGTTTACCTAACAAGTTCTGACGGAAACGACCTTGCTTTCCTTTCAACATATGAGAAAGAGATTTTAGCGGACGGTTTCCCGGACCAGTTACTGGTCGACCTCGTCGACCGTTATCAATTAATGCATCGACTGCTTCTTGAAGCATACGTTTCTCGTTTTGAACAATAATGCTTGGAGCACCAAGATCTAATAAACGCTTCAAACGGTTATTACGATTAATCACACGACGATATAAATCGTTCAAATCAGAAGTTGCAAAACGACCTCCATCTAATTGAACCATCGGTCGTAACTCTGGAGGGATAATTGGTAACACATCCAAAATCATCCACGCCGGGTGATTTCCTGAATTACGAAATGCCTCCAAAACCTCTAGACGCTTAATTGCTCTTGTTCTACGCTGACCTTGTGCAGTTTTTAGTTCTTCACGTAAGATCTCTACTTCTTTGTCTAGGTCCACATCTTCTAAAATTCGCTTAATTGCTTCCGCGCCCATGTCTGCTTGAAAACCTTTACCGTATTTATCACGGTATGCACGATACTCTTTCTCTGATAACAGTTGTTTTTTCTCAAGTGCTGTCTCACCTGAATCGATAACAATATAAGCAGCAAAATAAATTACTTCTTCCAATGCTCTTGGAGACATATCTAACACTAATCCCATTCGACTCGGAATTCCTTTGAAATACCAAATGTGTGAAACTGGTGCCGCTAATTCTATATGGCCCATACGTTCGCGGCGTACTTTTGATTTTGTTACTTCTACACCACAGCGATCACATACAACACCTTTATAGCGTACACGTTTGTATTTACCACAATGACATTCCCAATCTTTTTGTGGGCCGAAAATTCTTTCGCAAAATAAGCCGTCTTTTTCTGGCTTAAGTGTTCGATAGTTAATGGTTTCTGGCTTTTTAACCTCTCCATATGACCAAGAACGAATTTTGTCTGGTGATGCTAGCCCAATTTTCATATATTCAAAATTATTTACATCTAGCAAGGGGCCTACCTCCCTTTTAGTATGTGTTCCAATAGCAGCCAAATGAAAGATGCTATTCACCTTTCATTTGGCGACTGTTTTTTAAAAATGATCGACTAAACATGAATTAACAATGCTTTACTTATCTCTCTTCTAGCTCTAAATTAAATTGATCGGCAGATTGATTATCTTCTTCTTCAATATCACGTAGTTCAATTTCTTCCTCATCAGCTGACAGCATTTTAACGTCCATTCCAAGACTTTGCAATTCCTTAATTAATACTTTAAATGACTCTGGAATACCTGGTTCTGGAACACTTTCACCTTTAACAATTGCTTCATACGTTTTCACACGACCTACTACGTCATCAGACTTAACTGTTAAGATTTCTTGTAATGTATAAGCAGCACCATATGCTTCTAGTGCCCACACTTCCATTTCACCGAAACGTTGTCCACCAAACTGCGCTTTACCACCAAGCGGTTGCTGTGTTACAAGTGAATAAGGCCCTGTAGAACGCGCATGTAATTTATCATCAACCATGTGTGCCAATTTAATCATATACATCACACCTACAGATACACGGTTGTCAAATGGTTCACCAGTTCGACCATCATAAAGAACTGTTTTAGCATCTCTAGCCATACCAGCTTCTTCAATGGTTTCCCATACGTCTTCTTCACTAGCTCCATCAAAAACAGGTGAAGCCACATGAATACCTAGCTTTCTAGCGGCCATACCTAAATGTAATTCTAGTACTTGACCGATATTCATACGAGAGGGAACGCCTAACGGATTTAACATGATATCAATTGGTGTACCATCCGGTAAAAATGGCATATCTTCTTCCGGAAGTATTTTCGATATAACACCTTTGTTCCCGTGTCTTCCTGCCATTTTATCTCCCTCGTGAATTTTACGTTTCTGAACGATATACACACGAACAAGCTGGTTCACACCAGGCGGTAATTCGTCTCCATCTTCTCGGTTGAAGATTTTAACATCAAGAACAATTCCACCCGCACCATGTGGTACACGAAGCGATGTATCACGTACTTCACGAGCTTTCTCCCCGAAGATAGCATGTAATAATCGTTCTTCCGCAGAGAGTTCTGTTACTCCCTTAGGCGTTACTTTTCCTACTAATAAATCGCCATCTTCCACTTCAGCACCAACACGGATAATTCCTCGTTCATCAAGATCACGCAAGGCGTCTTCACCAACATTAGGAATATCTCTCGTAATTTCTTCTGGTCCAAGTTTTGTATCACGAGCTTCTGATTCATATTCTTCAATATGAATCGATGTATACACATCATCTTTTACAAGACGCTCACTCATTATAATAGCATCTTCATAGTTATAACCTTCCCATGTCATAAAACCAACTAGCACGTTTTGCCCTAATGCTAATTCACCATCTTCCATAGACGGACCATCTGCTAATATTTCACCTTTTGCAACTCGGTCTCCCACACGAACAATCGGACGTTGGTTATAGCAAGAGCCCTGGTTTGAACGAATAAATTTTTGTAAACGATAACGATCTAAATCGCCTTGAACTTCTTTACCATCTACTTCCGAAACACGTCGCACATGAACTTCTTTCGCTTCTACGCGTTCTACGATTCCTTCATAGCGATTAATAACTGCAGCACCGGAATCTTTACCAGATACATATTCCATCCCTGTCCCTACAATTGGTGAGCGAGGTTGCATAAGCGGCACTGCTTGACGTTGCATGTTCGCACCCATCAATGCACGGTTTGAATCATCGTTCTCCAAGAACGGAATACATGCTGTCGCAGCCGAAACCACTTGCTTTGGTGAAACGTCCATGTAATCAATACGATTCCGAGGTACAATCGTGTTTTCACTACGGAAACGAACAATAACTTCTTCATCAGCAAAAGATCCTTCTTCGGTCAAACGAGCATTCGCTTGCGCGACTACATAGTTATCCTCTTCATCTGCAGTTAAATAATCATACTGGTCCGTTACCTTTCCAGTGTTTGGATCAACTCGACGATATGGCGTTTCGATAAACCCAAATTTATTTACTTTCGCATAAGAAGATAATGAGTTAATCAAGCCTATATTCGGCCCTTCAGGCGTCTCAATCGGACACATACGACCATAGTGTGAGTAGTGTACGTCACGAACTTCAAAGCCCGCTCTTTCACGTGTTAAACCACCAGGTCCTAAAGCAGATAAACGACGTTTATGCGTTAATTCTGCTAATGGATTCGTCTGATCCATAAACTGAGATAACTGTGAGCTACCAAAAAATTCTTTAATGGAAGCAATGACCGGTCGAATGTTAATCAGTTGTTGTGGCGTAATCGCTGATGTATCTTGAATAGACATACGTTCACGCACCACGCGCTCCATTCTAGATAGGCCAATACGAAATTGATTTTGTAATAACTCACCAACGGAACGAAGACGACGGTTTCCTAAGTGATCGATATCATCTGTATCGCCAACTTGATGTAATATATTAAAGAAATAACTTATAGCAGCCAAGATATCGGCTGGTGCAATATTTTTAATAGAATCGTCAACCGCACCATTACCTATCACGTTTAATGTTCTTTCTCCTTCTGGATCAGTCGGGTCTACTATTTTAATTGTCTGAACCTTAATCTCATCCTCAAGAACACCCTCGTTTGGTTGTAAGTACTGTTCGCCAAAACAATCTGTCTCAGCGTCTAAATAAGGTAATATCTTATCCAACAAACGTCGATCTATTTTCGCGCCTTTTTCAGCTATTACTTCACCCGTTTCTTGGTCCACCAATGTTTCAGCCAATGTTTGATTAAATAAACGGTTTTTTATGTGTAATTTTTTGTTGATTTTGTAACGACCAACGTTAGCTAAATCGTATCTTTTCGGATCAAAAAAGCGAGATACAAGTAAGCTTTTTGCATTTTCAACCGTCGGTGGTTCACCAGGACGTAAACGCTCATATATCTCCAGTAAAGCTTTCTCGCTTGTTTCTGTATTATCTTTTTCTAATGTATTTTTCAAATATTCGTTTTCACCAATTAAATCAATGATATCTTGATCGCTACCGAAACCTAATGCACGTAATAGGACAGTGATAGGCATTTTTCTTGTACGATCAATACGAACATGTACAACATCTTTTGCATCTGTTTCAAATTCTAACCAAGCTCCACGATTAGGAATTACCGTAGCTGTATAGCCACGTTTACCATTTTTATCAATCTTCCCACTGTAATAAACACTTGGTGAACGAACTAGCTGCGATACAATCACTCGTTCAGCCCCGTTAATAATAAATGTACCTGTATCGGTCATTAACGGGAAGTCTCCCATAAACACTTCCTGTTCTTTCACTTCTCCAGTTTCATTGTTTAATAAACGAACTTTCACACGAAGTGGAGCGTTATAGGTAACGTCTCTTTCTTTTGATTCATCTACGGGATATTTCGGTTCTGCTAAACTATAATCGACAAATTCTAACGATAGGTTACCCGCAAAATCTTCAATTGGAGAAATATCTTTAAACATCTCTCGCAAACCTTCCTTTAGAAACCAATCATAGGAAGCGGTTTGAATCTCAATAAGATTCGGTAATTCTAAAACTTCACTAATACGCGCGTAACTTCTGCGCTGGCGGTGCCGTCCATACTGAACTAGTTGACCTGTCAACTGCTTCACCCCTCAAATCAAGAATAAAAAAACATAGAAAGCTTAATATGTTAAAATGTTTTTGCATTAAGCTTGTATACCTCTTTCCGATACAAAATGTATTTACTGGTATTGACTTATACAGCGGAAAAGGTATAATTTAATCAGAATAAAAATTGTTCGGCATATATACCGAACAAACTTGCGAATGCATAAGCAACTCACAAGTTATAATAAACCATTTATTCATTATTTTGTAAATGGTAGTACATATTAATTAATCTTCTCCTAAGCATATCGCTACTCCTATTCAAGCCCACGTTTTACCATTCTATCCTTATATTATAGTAATATACCTTTTCAATACGGTAAAAAAAGTCACTTGACAAGCAAACATGCCTATTGGCATTTTTTAATACTACCACGAATAGGACTCTTGGTCAAGTTTTTTACTAGTTATTCTTTTTTTGCCTTTATAATGAAGTAACCTTTGTTTTTCTTCACAATCTCCACACTTCGGAATTGTTCATTCAATTTTTTTATCGCGGAAGGAGCACCTTGTTTTTTTTGAATGACAATCCATAACTCACCATTAACGCTCAACGCTTCATAACTATCTTCAAACATTTGATACACCGTTTGTTTACCAGCTCGTATTGGCGGATTAATTACGATTGCTGCATAATCTCGCCGGGGGACAGCCTCTAATCGATCACCAAGATAAAAAGAAACGTTTTTGATCTGGTTTTTCTCAGCATTCCCTTTCGCTAATTCAAGTGCCCTTTCGTTAATATCACTGAGTATAACTTGTCTATCAGGGAATGTTTTGGCAATAGTGAGTCCTATCGGCCCATAACCACAACCAAGATCAATTATGTCTCCTGGTACACTAGGTAGTTGAAAAGTATCAATTAATGTTCTAGAGCCAAAATCAACTTCATTCTTCGAAAAAACACCAACATCACTTACGAACTGAAAGGTTTGTCCACGCAGCTTATATGACCACGTTTTGGGGTTGCTTTTAGATTGAGGTTTGTTTACAAAGTATTGCTCCGACATATTAGCACCTACTTTATACGATATAACATAAAGCCCGCCTACTAGTAGACGAGCTTTATGTTTAGTTACTTTACTTCAATTCTACTGAAGCACCAACTTCTTCAAGTTTAGCTTTCATTTCTTCTGCTTCTTCTTTAGAAGCGCCTTCTTTAATTGCTTTTGGAGCATTGTCTACAAGATCTTTTGCATCTTTAAGTCCAAGACCTGTAATTTCACGAACCGCTTTAACAACTTTAATTTTAGAAGCTCCAGCACTTTCTAGAACAACATCAAATTCAGTTTTTTCTTCAGCAGCTTCGCCACCAGCAGCGCCACCAGCTACTGCTACAGGTGCAGCTGCAGTTACACCAAATTCTTCTTCAATTGCTTTTACTAAATCATTTAATTCAAGAACAGACATTTCTTTAATCGCTTCGATAATTTGCTCTTTAGACATTATGTTTTCCTCCTAATATACTTTTTTCAATTGTTATAACGTTTAATTTTCTACTAGCTTACGATGCTGTTAAGCACCTTGCTCTTCCTTTTGCTCGGCAATTGCTTTTGTTGCATATGCGAAATTGCGAACCGGAGCCTGCAATACGCTGAGAAGCATGGAAAGTAGACCTTCGTAATTCGGTAGGTCTGCAAGCTCTTTAATTTGATCAAGCGTTGCAACGTTCCCTTCGATTACGCCAGCTTTAATTTCTAGCGCTTCATGCTCTTTAGCGAAATTATTTAAAATTTTCGCTGGAGCTATTACATCCTCATTACTAAATGCAATAGCAGTTGGGCCTGCAAGTGAGTCGTTTAAATCAGTAAGTTCAACTTCCTCCGTAGCACGGCGAGTCATTGTATTTTTATACACTTTAAAATCTACACCCGCTTGACGTAGTTGGCTACGAAGTTCTGTAACTTCAGCAACATCAAGACCACGGTAATCTACAAGTATAGTTGTTTTACTATCGCGGAACTTATTTGCAATTTCAGATACAACTTGTTTTTTATGTTCAATAATGGTTGACATTGTTCCACCTCCTATTGACTAATCACTATACCGAAACACCCGGCTAATCTACACCTAAAAAACCTTCATATCTAAAAGTAGACATGAAGGTTTGTTTGAATGGTTAGACATACATTGCCAAGCAATATCATCTTTATTCAGACACCTCGGTAGGAATTATTAAGCCTTTAGGCACCTACTGTCTACGGTACAATGTAATTAATTTATTTTCAACACTGTTCATTATAGTCAAGGACTACAATGAAGTCAATAGCCAATTACTTATTTCGAAAAAGTTGATGGGTCTACTTTTACACCAGGCCCCATCGTAGACGTTACAGAAGCATTTTTCATGTAAATGCCTTTTGAAGCTTGCGGTTTTGCTTTAATAAGTGTGTCAGCTAGTGCTTGGAAGTTTTCGACTAATTGATTTAGCTCAAAAGAAGCTTTCCCAATCGGAACGTGAATGTTTGATTGACGATCTACACGATATTCCACTTTACCAGCTTTAATTTCTTTTACCGCTTTTTCTACTTCAAATGTAACAGTACCTGTCTTAGGGTTTGGCATCAAGCCTTTTGGACCAAGCACACGACCTAATTTACCAACTTCAGCCATCATGTCTGGAGTTGCCACAATTACATCAAAGTCAAACCAACCTTGATTAATTTTGGTAATAAGATCTTGTTCACCTACGTAATCAGCTCCAGCTGCTTCTGCCTCTTTCGCTTTATCACCTTTAGCAAAAACTAAAACAGTTTGTGTCTTTCCGGTACCGTGCGGCAATACCATCGCCCCACGAATTTGTTGGTCTGCTTTTTTAGGGTCAACTCCTAAACGAAAAGCAGCTTCCACTGTCTCGTCAAAGTTCGCTTTAGCTGTTTGCTTCACTAAGTCTAAAGCTTCTTTAACATCATATGCTTTTGTACGGTCAACAAGCTTTGAAACTTCTTGTTGCTTCTTTGTTTTCTTAGCCATTATCATTTCCTCCTTGAATGTGGTTTTAGCGGTTATACCTCCCACTTTTAAAAGCGGCTGCTGCTATCTAATCAAGATAACAGAAAATAGATTTGTATCTAGTTGATGGATGGCGCTTACCATCTTACAAAAAGGCTGCGAAATGGCTATGATTTCCACCACCGCAACCTTTACATCATCCGTCTACGATACGGGATTAGTCTTCAATAACAATACCCATACTACGCGCAGTACCTTCAACCATACGCATAGCAGCTTCTACATCAGCAGCGTTTAAATCAGGCATTTTTGTTTCCGCAATTTCTTTTACTTTATCACGCTTTAACGTCGCAACTTTATTACGATTTGGTTCGCCTGATGCACTTTCAATTCCTGCCGCTTTCTTAAGCAACACCGCAGCTGGCGGAGTTTTTGTAATAAATGTAAAGGAACGGTCTTCAAAAACCGAAATTTCTACCGGTATAATCATACCTGTTTGCTCTTGCGTACGGGCATTAAATTCCTTACAAAATCCCATGATATTAACACCTGCTTGACCTAAAGCCGGCCCAACTGGTGGTGCTGGATTTGCTTTCCCTGCTGGGATTTGAAGTTTAACAACTTTAATTACTTTTTTAGCCACGAGACACACCTCCTTAAGTCCGTGATGTGGTAATAGGGGCAATACCCTCCCACTCATTTCATATACAAAATTAAAACTTTACACTATAAGTATAAAGAACATTAAAATTTTAGCACGTGACAACAAAAATTGCAAGTGTATGTTGACAACTATTTCGCAATTCTAGTTAAATCAATTATAATTTCGTAATTTGCGTAAAATCCAGTTCAACCGGCGTTTCGCGTCCAAACATATTTACATGAACTTTCACTTTTTGTCTATCTGGATCAATATGTTCAATAGCACCCGTGAAATCTTTAAACGGCCCATCAATTACACGAACACTTTCTTTAATTTCAAAATCAACTTCCATTACCGCATCGTTCATTCCCATCCGCTTCAAAATCACTTCTACTTCTTCTTCTAAAAGCGGTGTTGGTTTGGTTCCTGATCCTGCCGAACCTACAAATCCCGTTACTCCTGGCGTATTGCGGACAACGTACCATGAGTCATCTGTCATAACCATTTCAGCTAGGACATACCCAGGAAAGACTTTCTTCTTAGCTGTTTTTCTTTTCCCATTTTTGATTTCTGTTTCTTCATCTTCTGGAACAAGCACACGGAAAATCTTATCCTCCATACCCATTGATTCTAATCTTTTTTCTAAATTCGTTTTCACCTTATTTTCATATCCAGAATACGTATGGACTACAAACCATTGTTTTTCCATATCATAGGACAACTTTAGTGTCCTTCCCCCCTTTTGTTTTTTTCCAATTTAAAAAACCCGCTAATACGGGTTTTTATCTAAGAAACGTTTGATTTATTATCATTATAGCATATAAAGCAGCAATCTATTCAAAAAATACATTAAGAATTTGTGTAATACCTAAGTCTACTAACGCAAAAAATATAGCAACAAAAGCTACTGTAACTACAACAGTAATTGTATAACGAAATAATTCTTGCCCACCAGGCCATGATACTTTCTTCATTTCACTAGACACATTTTTTAAAAATGCAACAAGATTCATAGGTGGTAACCCCCAAACTTATACCGATTTTAAAAAAGTTAATTACTTTGTTTCGCGATGCAATGTATGCTTATTACATCTTTTGCAAAATTTATTTATTTCTAAGCGTTCACTAATTGCGCTATTTTTATTTGAATTATAATTTCTGCTAAGACATGCAACGCATGCCAAAACTATCTTTTTTTGCATTTATTTCACCCCTCATATCAGTTAAGGGTTTCTAGTTTCATACTCTTAATAACTTATCACGGTTGTCAACGACTGTCAACGCTCTATCTAGCTATTCACATTTAACTCACGAACCTATTTCGTTAAGATTCAAGCATCGTTCTAGCTTCCTTTTCACACGTTGCAGGGCATTATCAATTGATTTGACGTGACGCTTCAATTCACCGGAAATCTCTTGATATGTCTGTCCGTCTAAGTATAAAGCAAGTACTTCCCGCTCCAACTCACTCAATACTTCCGCCAATTTCCCTTCTAGTATTCCATACCTTTCTTGATTAACAAGTAGCTCTTGAGGATCATCCGTTACTGTTGCGTTCACTAATACATCTAACAAAGTTCGTTCTGATTCTTCATCATAGACAGGTTTATCTAAGGATACATACGAGTTTAATGGCATATGCTTTTGTCTAGTCGCCGTTTTTATAGCAGTAATAATTTGGCGAGTAATACATAGCTCTGCAAATACTTTAAAGGAAGACAGCTTGTCCTGTCTGTAATCTCGTATCGCTTTATATAATCCGATCATTCCTTCTTGCACGATATCATCGTGATCTGCCCCTATTAAAAAATACGTTTTAGCTTTAGCATGTACGAATCCACGGTATTTACTAATCAAAAAATCCAACGCATGACTATTCTCATGATGAGCGAGTACGATGAGCTCATCATCTTCTAGCATTTCTAGCTCTAGCACCTGACTTCTTGTATACGCATAAGTAACACTCAACCTAGTCTCCCCCTAGCTGTTGAAAGTGAAGATATAGAAATATTATACAGGAAGCGCTTCAATTGCGTCAACAGCACCTTTTCTACTTTTGTCCCCTTCTCCATTGCTCGAAAATCTGTAATATATCTTGCTTTATAGGAATTTTAGTAGAAATTTGTCTTGATTTGTATGATTTAAGGTCATCTTCTATTTCTTGTTGAATATTATCAATCTCTAAATACAACTCTCTTGCAGATTTCCGATAAGCTCCTTGAGCAAATATGGTTCGTTGTTCTTCATAATCAGATGTAGCGACGTAGACCTTTGTTTTTACATTTTTCAACTCTTTAATTAAGCGTTCTATACATTCATCAGCAGTTTCCTGTTCTTTCGTATAAATCACTTCCACTTGATAATTGTTATACTTCGTCTCCGCTCCCTTTACTTCATATGCATCAAAAACGATAATAACACGATAACCTCTATAAGCTTGATATTCTGCCATTTTTTCAATCAACAAATTTCGAGCTTGTTCTAAATCAATATCTTTTATTTTTTTTAATTCTTGCCAATCTCCGATCATATTATAGCCATCAACAAGCAGAATATCCATTACAAACCACCAAGCGGATGGCGCTTTCTGTAGATTTCATACATTAGAATACTTGCGGCAACAGAAGCGTTTAAAGATGATACATTACCGGTCATTGCTAAACGGACTGTCCAGTCACATTTTTTTCGCACTAATCGACTCATTCCCTTTCCTTCATTACCAATTACTAACGCTAATGCTATGGAGCCATCCAGTGAACGATAATCTTTTTCACTTTCGGCTTCCGTACCAACAACCCACATGTGGCGATCTTTTAGCTCATCAATGGTTTGCGCAATATTGGTCACTCTTGCTACCGGAATATATTCAATGGCTCCTGCTGAAGTTTTTGCAACTGTGGCAGTCAAGCCAACTGCTCTACGCTTTGGAATAATTACTCCATGCGCCCCTACTGCATCAGCAGTTCGTAGAATGGAACCTAAGTTATGCGGATCTTCAATTTCATCTAAAATGATAAAGAAAGGTTCTTCCCCTTTCCGTTCGGCTCGATTAAATAAATCATCTATTGACGCATATTCATATGCCGCCACTGCCGCTGCAACACCTTGATGGTTGCCATCTATTTGCTTGTCCAACTTTTGTTTAGGAACACGGGTTACCACTGTCCCTTGTTGTTTTGCTAATCGTTCCAAATGTTGTGCAGTTGTTCTATTTAATTGTTCAGAAATAAGCAATTTATTAATAGAACGACCAGATTTCAATGCTTCTATAACTGGATTTTTCCCTATGATCCATTCTTCCGACAAATTAATCTTCTCCCTTCTCAACAAACGTAATCGCCTCGTTAATTAATACTTCCAAACGTTCTTCATTATCTGCCAAATAATGAAAACCTAGCAGCGCTTCAAATGCTGTACTATATCGATAGGTTTGTACGTCTGTGTTTTTTGGAATAGAGCCAGATTTAGCGTTCCGTCCACGCCGAACCACAGCCTGCTCTTCTTCTGTTAACATTGCTTGCTCCAACCAATGGCGTATAACTTTAGCTTGCGCTTTAGCAGAGACAAATTCCACCGCAGCATGATGCAACGTATTTAGTTTTTTCGACCCCGATTTTACTAAGTGCTCGCGAACATATAGCTCATATATCACATCTCCCATATAAGCAAGCGCAAGACTCTTCATTTGCTTTACTTTTTGCTCCTCCATAATCAACCTCTTTTCCATCTCGGCCCTTGTGGTGTATCTTCTAAAATAATACCTTTATCTTTTAATTGATCACGAATTTGATCAGCAAGTTGAAAATCTCTATCTTTTCTAGCTTGCTCACGTTGGTCGATTAATTGATCTATCTCTTTATCAACTAATTCTTGCGATCCTTCCATTTGTAGCCCTAATAGTTGCAATAAGTTTGTTAAAAGCAATTGAAATGCCTCAATCACTTCTGTTGATGTTTGCTTTCGCTGAATATATAGGTTCGCTTCCTTTGTTAGATCAAAAATAACTGCAATTGCATTTGCCGTATTGAAATCATCATCCATTTCAGTCAAAAAAGTTTGTTTAAATTGTTTGATTTTATTTAACCATTCTTTCGTATCCTCGGTTAAATTCAGACTTGCCTTTTTTCGATGCATTAAATTTTGATACGTATTTTTAATGCGATTTAATCCGTTTTTGGCATTTTCTAACAATTCTTCACTAAAATTAATTGGATTACGGTAATGTACACTTAAAATAAAGAAACGAATCAACTGCGGATCAAATTTTTCAATTAAATCATGAGCGAGAATGAAGTTACCAAGTGATTTTGACATTTTTTCGTTATCAATCGTTATATAACCGTTATGCATCCAATAGTTAGCAAAGTTTTGATCATTACATGCTTCCGACTGAGCTATCTCGTTTTCATGGTGTGGAAAAGCAAGGTCTTGACCACCAGCATGAATATCAATTGTTTTACCTAAATACTGCTTTGCCATAGCAGAACATTCAATATGCCATCCGGGTCTCCCTTTACCCCAAGGAGAATCCCAAGCAACTTCTCCTGGCTTTGCCGCTTTCCACAGCGTAAAATCTAAAGGATCTTGTTTTTTCTCTCCTATTTGTATCCTTGCACCGGAACGCAAATCATCAATAGATTGATGAGATAACTTACCATATTCATTAAAAGTACGCGTTTTAAAATAAACATCACCAGCAGATGAATAGGCAAATCCTTTCGTAATTAGCGTGTCAATAAATTGAATGATTTCATCCATTGAATCAGTCACTCTCGGGTGGTGTGTCGCTTCTTTCACACCTAACGCCTTAACATCAGATTTGTATGCATCAATAAAACGTTCTGCAACTTCCTCTACTTCTTCTCCTAAATCACGCGCAACGTTTATTAGCTTATCGTCTACATCAGTAAAATTAAGCACATAGTCTACATGATAACCTTTGTATTCTAAGTATCGACGTATAGTATCAAATACAATTGCTGGTCTAGCATTACCAATATGAATATAATTATAAACGGTTGGCCCACAAACATACATGCGAACCTTCCCTGCTTCAATTGGTTTAAATACTTCTTTTTTTCTTGTCAATGTATTATATAGTCGAATTGTCATTTGGCTTCACTCCTTTTAATGCCTCTATTTCATGTCTTAATTCATCTATTTCTTCTGTTAATTCTTTCATCACTTCTGACACGGGGTCCGGGAGTTTATGGTGGTCTAAATCTTGGATTGTTCGCTCACCGTTTTGAACAACCACTCTCCCTGGGATACCGACAACAGTTGAATGATCAGGGACATCCTTTAACACAACCGATCCAGCACCTATCTTTGCACACTTCCCAACAGTTATAGACCCCAGTACTTTAGCCCCTGTAGCAATTAACACATTATCTTGTATAGTAGGGTGTCTTTTCCCCTTTTCTTTTCCTGTCCCTCCCAATGTTACACCTTGAAATATAGTTACGTCATCGCCTATTTCACACGTTTCTCCAATCACCACACCCATTCCGTGGTCAATGAAAAAACGATTTCCAATTTGAGCCCCTGGATGAATTTCTATTCCCGTTAAAAAACGACTTATTTGCGAAATAACTCTAGCAATGAAAAAAAACTTCTTTCGATACAACGTATGTGCAATGCGATGAGACCATATAGCGTGCAAGCCTGAATAGGTTAGAAAAACCTCTACACGCGTTCGCGCTGCAGGATCTTGTTTAAAAACAGCATCCATATCTTCTTTTAATTGCTTCCAAAATCGCATTACTTCACCTCCATATAATACATAAAAAACACTTGCCACTTTATACATTCATTACTCGAAAATTACTATTATTATAAGTGCAGTATATGCAAATAACACCAATTCTGACTCGACCAGCTATGAAAATACACTTAGCACTGGCAAGGAGGCAATAGAACGTATCACAACACAGAAAAATAATCTTCCATAATAAAAAAAGCGTCTCTATGTTTTACAACACAGAGACGCTTTTTGCGCGGTCCCACTCTGCTTAGACAATCATCTTGATTCTCTCTACTTTTGGCTATAATAACGGTTAGCGTACCGCCTCTGTCTACTATAATTCAACAAAGGACTCCGAGGCGCAATTTCTAAACACATACTTGAATCACTTCCAGCCTAGGTGATCCTCTCTGAGTAAGTAACAATTGTTTATACTTTTTCCTCTTCCTCATTCTTTATTTTTTAAAATTTACACCCTTAAATCTGTTCCAAAACATTTGTCAGTCTTGTAATAACAACATCTTTACCTAACAAATCAATAGCATTAGGCAGTTCTGGTCCATGTACTTGTCCAGTAGTTGCAACACGAATTGGCATAAATAGATTTTTCCCTTTTTGTTTTGTTTCTTTTTGTGTGGCTTTTATCTCAGCTTTAATTGCTGCCGGATTTAATTGATCAAGTGCTTGTAGTTTGTCTTTAAATACGCGCAACACTTCCGGCACCTGTTCTCCACGCAACACTTCCTTCGCATCATCCGTATATGTTATTCCTGTTTGAAAAAACAGAGAAGTTAATCCAACAATTTCTTGTCCATAGCTCAGTTGCTCTTTGTATAAAGCAATTAATTCAAGCGCCCAGTCTTTCGTTTGCTGATCCATATCTTCTGGTAGCTTTCCTTCCGCAATCAAGTAAGGTAAAGTCAATGTTGTCACACGTTCGAAATCTGCTGCCTTAATATACTGGTTATTCATCCATTTTAGCTTTTGCGGGTCAAAAATTGCCGCAGATGTAGATAAACGTTCTGGATCGAATATTTCAATAAATTGTTGTTGCGTAAATATCTCTTCTTCACCCACTGGAGACCATCCTAATAATGCAATAAAATTAAATAACGCTTCAGGTAAATACCCAAGATTTTTGTATTGCTCAATAAACTGTAAAATATGTTCATCACGCTTACTTAATTTTTTGCGATCCTCATTTAAAATAAGTGTCATATGACCATATTTAGGTGGTTCCCATCCAAATGCATCATAAATCATCATTTGCTTTGGTGTATTGGAGATATGTTCCTCGCCACGTAAGACATGAGAAATACGCATAAGATGATCATCTATTGCAACAGCAAAGTTATAGGTTGGAATACCGTTTTTCTTAATCATTACCCAGTCACCAAAGTCACTCGATTCAAAAGTAATATTCCCTCTTACGATATCATTAAATGTATAGGTCTTTCCTTCTGGGACACGAAAACGAATACTAGCTTGGCGCCCCTCTAATTCAAACTGTTTCATTTGCTCAGCTGTTAAATCACGATGCGCTCCAGAATATTTTGGCACTTGGCCATTAGCACGTTGTTGTTCACGCTCTGCATCCAGTTCTTCTTCCGTCATATAACATTTATAAGCTAAGCCTCGCTCTAATAATTCATCTACGTACTTTTTATATATATCTAAACGTTCCATTTGACGATAAGGACCATAATCCCCACCAATGTCTGCACCTTCATCCCATTCTAATCCTAACCATTTTAAGTAGCGTAGTTGACTCTCTTCTCCGCCCTCTACGTTACGTTTTTCATCCGTATCCTCCGTACGAATAATGAATTTACCACCTAAGTGTTTCGCATATAAATAATTAAAAAGTGCTGTTCTAGCATTTCCAATATGTAAATGGCCAGTTGGACTTGGTGCATATCGCACACGTACAGCATGTGTCATCTTTTGTTCCCCTTTCCTTTCGATCCACTCTTTCTCTATATTCTATCATTTTTTTCACTATTATGCGCTTTTTTCACTTTTTTTAACCAAACGCTAGTTAAAATAACCTCGCACCCTTTAAATCTTACCCATTCCATTTTCTAAAATGGAACACTTGCTTACATTATACAACCTATACTAGCAGTTTTTACTTCTAGCAATAAGAAGAAGTGATAACTTTGTTATCACTTCTTCTTTATCTGTTATACTCTTTTTACAACGCTTTTTCAAGTAATTTTGGTTTAGCAAATATCATTCGCCCAGCAGATGTTTGCAAAACACTAGTAATTAACACTTCAATGGTCTTGCCAATGTAATCTTTTCCTTCTTCCACAACGATCATTGTTCCATCATCCAGGTAAGCCACGCCTTGATTCTGTTCTTTTCCATCTTTAATCACTTGCACTGTTAATTCTTCTCCAGGGATCACGACCGGTTTAACAGCATTAGCAAGATCATTAATATTCAATACTGGAACATTTTGAAACTCACAAACTTTATTCAGATTGAAATCATTAGTCACTACAACACCATCAATTACTTTGGCTAACTTAACTAATTTACTATCTACTTCTTGAATTTCTTCAAAATCACCATCATATATTTCCACATCAACCGGCAAATCCTTTTGCATTCGATTTAATATGTCTAAGCCGCGCCTCCCTCTGTTACGCTTTAGCGCATCAGATGAATCAGCGATGTGTTGTAATTCTTCTAATACGAATTGAGGGATTAGCACCGTTCCTTCTAAGAAACTTGTTTGGCATATATCAGCAATACGCCCATCGATAATCACACTAGTATCTAAGATTTTCGATTTAGGAAACTTTGATTGTTCATTCGTTTCGGTTCGATCAACCTTCCTGTCCTTATCTTTTCTAGCAATAGCAAGCACACTTAGAAATTCATCTCTACGTTTGAAACCAACCTGAAAGCCTAAATAACCTGATAAAATCATAACAAACAATGGAACAACTTGTGATACGAAAACAATTTGAATATCTTGAATTGGTTGATTAATAATGTAAGCAATCACTAAACCAATAATTAAGCCTAAGCTACCGAAAAACAAATCTGTTACTGGGGCTTTTAATAGTGTATCTTCAAGCCATTTAACAAAATGAACGATATAATCAACTAACCAGAAAGTTAATAAATATAATATGATAGCTCCCAAAACTAAACCTATATATGGCGCAACATACACCGAACCTAACCAACTGTTTCTTGCAAAACTCATTAACTCAATTATATATGGTATATATAAATATCCAGCGGTACCACCGGCAATAATAATAAATAATTGCACAACTTTTTTAAGCACCACAGCCACCTCCTAACACATAGTATCTCCAGCTCATGATAAAAATAATCAACTGAACGTCAAAAGTTTTTTATAACTTAACACAATTTACATATAAAGTCAAATAGAAAACATTTAATTTTAACATATTAAAACATAAAAGTCAATTAATGTTGAATAATATTTTATTTTGTCGAATTAATGATTTAACGTCACCTGTAATGCTTCTTGTACCGAATTTACTCCTATGACTTCTATTGTATCGGGAACTGTCCAACCTTCTAAATTTTTGGCAGGAATAATCGCTCGTTTAAACCCTAGTTTAGCCGCTTCTTGCACTCGCTGATCAATACGTGATACTCTTCGTATTTCCCCAGTTAATCCTACCTCTCCAATTAAAACATCATCGGGTTTAGATGCTTGATTTTTAAAGCTAGATGCAATACTTACCGTAACTGCTAAATCAATAGCTGGTTCGTCTAATTTTACACCGCCAGCAACTTTAACATATGCATCTTGATTTTGCATAAGTAACCCAACCCGCTTTTCTAACACAGCCATCAACAACGGTACACGATTGTGGTCAATTCCCGTTGCCATTCTTCGAGCTTGACCGAAGCTAGTTGGTGAAATTAACGATTGAATTTCTACTAAGACAGGCCTTGTCCCTTCCATTGAAGCAACAACGGTAGAGCCAGCTACACCTTGTGAACGTTCTTCCAAAAATATTTCTGATGGATTAAGTACTTCTCTTAAGCCTTCTTCCTTCATTTCAAAGATACCCATCTCATGCGTACTACCAAATCGATTCTTTACACTGCGTAAGATTCGAAAGGTGTGATGACGCTCTCCTTCAAAATATAAAACTGCATCAACCATATGTTCAAGCAGCCTCGGTCCTGCAATAGCACCCTCTTTTGTCACATGTCCAACAATAAAAATCGGAATATGGTTCGTTTTAGCAATTCGCATTAATTCACTTGTGCACTCTCTCACTTGTGATACACTTCCAGGAGCACTTGTTACTTCCTCTTTGAAAATAGTTTGAATGGAATCTATTACAATAAAATTTGGATTTAATTGATCTATTTGAGTAGAAATATGATGTAGATTTGTCTCTGATAAAACATAAAGATTGTCAGATGTTATATTCAATCGATCGGCTCGTAACTTCGTCTGCCTAGTAGACTCCTCCCCAGAAATATATAATACTCGTATCTCTTTTCTTGCCAATTGATCAGACACTTGTAATAAAAGGGTTGACTTACCGATACCAGGATCACCACCAATTAATACAAGGGAACCAGCTACAACCCCACCACCTAATACGCGATTTAATTCTGGCATGTCGGTCGTAACTCTCGCCTCTTCTTTTGATTCAACCATTGTAATACTTTCTGGTTTTGTTAAAGTTGCTTGTCCAATCCCACTATGCTTAAACGATGATTTTGTAAAAACTTCTTCCACTAACGTATTCCAATTATTACAACTCGGACACTTCCCCATCCACTTTGGTGTTTCATATCCACATTCTTGGCAGACAAATTTTGTTTTTGTTTTAGCCATATACAACCACCTTTTCCTACTTCTTATTATATACGAAATAACTCGTTAGAAAGTTACATATAGATTAATAATTTGTGTAAAAAGAATGAAAGACTTAATAACTTGGCATTATACTGTAAAACATAAAAATCGGAAGGAGATTACCTTCCGATTTTTATGAATGGTTTACACCTTCTATCGTTCACTTACTTAATACTGCAAATTCACCTTTATCATTTAGCCCAACATTAATTTTTTGACCTTTTTTAATTTCTTCTTTTAATAGCGCTTCAGATAATAAATCTTCTACATTCTTTTGAATCGATCGTCTTAATGGTCTCGCCCCATATTCTGGATCAAAGCCTTCTTCTGCAATTTTTTCAATTGCTTCGTCAGATAGTTCAAAATCAATTTCCTGATCTACTAAGCGTTTTTGTAATTGCTCCACCATTAATGTAACAATATCTTTCATATGCTTTCTCTCCAAGGAATGGAAAACAATAATTTCATCAATTCGATTTAAGAATTCTGGACGAAATGCTTTTTTCATTTCTTCTGTTACTTTTGACTTCATATCTTTGTAATCAGCTACTTCATCATCTAATGTAAAGCCAACAAACTTATTTTGTTGTAGTTCGCTTGCACCGACATTGGAGGTCATAATAAGGACAGTATTTCGGAAATCAACTAGCCGACCTTTAGAATCTGTTAATCGTCCATCTTCTAATACTTGTAATAAAATATTAAACACTTCAGGATGCGCTTTTTCGACTTCATCTAATAAAACAACGGAATAAGGTTTTCTTCTTACTTTCTCCGTCAGCTGACCACCCTCTTCATAGCCAACATAACCTGGAGGGGATCCGACCAAGCGAGAAGTAGTGTGCTTTTCCATATATTCAGACATATCGATTCGAATCATTGCATCCTCATCACCAAACATCGATTCTGCTAAAGCTCTTGCTAATTCTGTTTTACCTACACCAGTAGGGCCTAGGAAAATAAAGGAACCGATTGGACGTTTTGGATCTTTTAATCCTGCTCTTGCACGGCGAATTGCTTTTGATACTGCGTCAACCGCTTCCTCCTGTCCAATTATACGATCATGTAAAACAGATTCAAGATTTAATAAACGCTCACTTTCATCTTTTGTCAAAGCAGAAACTGGCACACCCGTCCATGTAGAAACGATTGCCGCGATGTCTTCCACTGTAACTTCTGAACTTTGTTGCCCTTGTTCTTCTTTCCACTTTTCTTTTGTAGTTTCTAGTTCTTTACGCAAGCGTTGTTCATTATCACGCAATGACGCCGCCTTTTCAAACTCTTGACTTTGAACAGCTGCATCTTTTTCTTTTCTTACCTCTTCTAAGCTTTGTTCTAATTCCTTAAGGTTTGGCGGCGCAGTATATGAACGTAATCGCACGCGTGAAGCAGCTTCATCAATTAAGTCAATTGCTTTATCCGGGAGAAAACGATCGGTAATATAGCGATTGGATAAATGAGCTGATGCATCAATGGCTTCATCAGTAATCGTTACACGGTGATGTGCTTCATAACGATCGCGTAGTCCTTTTAAAATCAAAATAGACTCTTCGAGAGTTGGCTCATCCACTTGAATCGGTTGAAAACGACGTTCTAGCGCCGCATCTTTCTCAATATATTTGCGATATTCATCTAAAGTTGTTGCACCTATACATTGCAATTCACCTCGGGCTAGTGATGGCTTCAGAATATTGGAAGCGTCAATTGCTCCTTCCGCACCACCTGCTCCTATTAAAGTGTGTAATTCATCAATAAACAGAATGACATTTCCCGCTTGGCGAATTTCTTCCATCACCTTCTTTAAGCGATCTTCAAATTCACCACGATATTTTGTACCTGCTACGACTGTGCCCATATCCAAGGTCATCACTCGTTTATCACGTAACATTTCCGGAATCTCATTATTTACAATTTGCTGAGCTAGTCCTTCTGCCACAGCCGTTTTACCTACACCAGGTTCACCAATTAAGACAGGGTTGTTTTTCGTGCGACGGCTAAGCACTTGAATGACACGCTCAATTTCTTTCTCACGACCAATAACAGGATCCACATTCCCCTCTTTAGCAATTGCAGTTAAATCACGTGCTAATGAATCCAATGTAGGTGTGTTTGCTGTTGTCGCTTGTCCATTTCTGCTTTGACTTTTTCTTGTTGTCTCATTGCTTCCTAACAATTGTAACACTTGCTGGCGAGCTTTGTTTAAACTGACACTGAGATTGTTTAAAACTCGAGCTGCGACACCTTCGCCTTCCCGAATAAGCCCTAACAAAATATGCTCTGTTCCTACATATGAATGTCCTAGTTTCCTAGCTTCATCCATTGATAGTTCAATTACTTTTTTTGCCCTTGGTGTATAATGAATCGTTTGCGAGACCTTCTGTCCCTTACCAATTAAATTTTCAACTTCTTTTTGAATTTTCTCCGTTTCTAATCCGAGACTTGTTAATGCTTTTGCCGCAATCCCTTCGCCTTCGTTTACTAATCCTAACAATATATGTTCTGTTCCAATGTTATTATGTCCTAAGCGAACCGCTTCCTCCTGCGACAATGCCAATACTTTCTGAGCTCTTTCTGTAAATCGACCAAACATCATTGGAAATCCCTCCTAATTCATTCGTTCTCTAGTCTTAAACGTTCTCTTATTATTGAAGCTCTTCTAATGTCTCTCTGATTTGCCGATAATGCCTCTTTCGCATAGTGTTGTAAAAAACCCGGTTGAGTTAAAATCATTAATTCATTTAAGATCGATTTAGACAAATGATTAATATAACCAACATCGATCCCTAACCGCAAATCAGATAGACAGGTTGCCGCCTCTGTCGACTCAATAATTCGACTATATTTTAACGTGCCATACGATCGAAAAATACGATTTTCTAACCGCAATTCAGATTTTTCAACAAGTAACTGTCTTGCAAATTGTTCTTGTTCAATTAATTTCTTCACAACACTTAAGAGGTTATCGATAATGTCCGCTTCAGATCGACCAAGAGTTACTTGATTGGAAATCTGAAAGATATTACCGACCGCTTCACTTCCTTCTCCATAAATCCCTCTTACTACTAATCCTAATTGATTAATTGCCGGAAGCATCTTACTCAGCTTTTGCGTTAATGTTAATGCAGGAAGGTGCATCATGACGGAAGCCCTCATACCAGTTCCTACATTCGTCGGACAGCTTGTCAAATAACCTCTATGTTCATCGTATGCATAATCAACTTTTTCTTCTAGCCAATCATCAAATGCAAAAGCACTCTCTAATGCTTTTTCTAATTGCAAACCAGGAAAATACAGTTGCATACGAATATGATCTTCTTCATTGATCATCACAGAAACTTGTTCATTATCAGAAATTAACACACCACTGTTTTTAGATTTCTCCGCCAAATTTGGACTAATTAAATGCTTTTCAACTAATACTCGTTTTTGAATTGGCTTTAATTCTTCCATTGAGATATATTCTAAATTCTGATAGTCTGCAAATGATTGGTGATGACAGTGCGCTTGTATTATCTTCACGACAGGGGTTAGCTCTTCTTCCCTCGCAATGATAGGAAAAGTAAACTGTTCAAAGTTCCTTGCTAACCTTATTCTTGTGCTTAATACAATATCATTATCTGGTCCTTCTTCTTTCATCCAAGGGCTAATTGCTTCATTTATGAATGGTTGCAAACCCATTACGCATCACCACCCTCATCACTATTAGATGCACTTTTCTCTAACGCTTTAATTTTGTCACGCATAACAGCTGCTTCTTCAAATTGTTCATTCTCAATTAAGTCTTTTAATTTAGATTTATACTCTTGCATTAATTGCTTTTTTCTCAAATACTTTCCTTGTCGATTGGGAATCTTTCCATCATGGGTAATATTTCCACTATGGACACGTCTAAATATTGGATTTAAGTAATCTGCAAATGTCTCATAGCATGAAGCACAACCAAACTTTCCAATTTGAGTGAATTGCCTATACGTCATGCCACATTTCGGACAACACATTCCTTTTTGATGTTGATCGTTAACTGGCTTACTTTTAGAAACAGTTGCTTCGTAATTAAACAATCCAGCTAATAGATTATGGATGGAGTATGCTTCTTCATCATAATCTATATATCCTTTTTCTTTTGCGCAATGTTCGCAAACATGAATTTCATTTTTTTCGCCATTTACTACTTTTGTTAAGTGCAAAGTTGCAGGGCGTTCATGGCATTCTTCACATTCCATCAGACAGCCTCCCTTTAACAACATTTTATTTGGAAATATGCATTAATAAATTCCTACTGTAGTAATTCATTCATACTTTAACACTGTTAGCATGGCGCCCATTATACGGGCTCTAATTTCGTCACGAATCGGCAGTGGAAATGCAAGTGTATCACGGGTTAATGCACTGATCATTATTTTTTCTTCTCGCTTTGTAATTAAGTTTTCTTCCAACATTCGATCTAAAATATCAACACATGCTTGCTGCGTTACTTTTGGCTGAACCATTTCAATAATTTCATCGATTAGCTTAGCTTTATCATCATTTGTGATTCGCGTGATACGTATATATCCCCCACCCCCACGTTTACTTTCTACGAGATAACCCCGTTCAACTGTAAAACGTGTGTTGATGACATAATTAATTTGAGAAGGAACGCATTCAAATTGACTCGCTATTTCGCTTCGTTTTATTTCAACGATTTTTTGGTGATTCCCTTGTATAATTTGTTTTAAATATGCCTCAATAACATCAGAGATATTTCGCATTTGCCTCCTCCTTCAATTGACTTTGACTAACTTTGACTTTTACTATATCTATATTATACTATGCCTGTTTTTTCATGCAAATATTATTCACAACATTTATCTTTATTTTACTGGATTTCATTCACTCGCTTCACAAAGTCAATGGATAACAAAGCCTGATAAAAATCTATTTTGTCTAATTCCTTCTCCTTTTCCAATTCAATCAATATAACTTGATCATCTCCCTGATCACGATCAATTTCTAATCTACGGATAACAGTATGAAATTTTTCAAGTTTAAAAAACAATTCTCGTAATTGCATGTCACCATCTAATACAATTTGAAAAGAAGCAAATGAGCTATTTTTAGATAGTTTCTTTTCAAATTTATTTAGAAATATTAAGCTTAATAAAATTATTATCGTCGTAAGTACAGCTTCTTTATACATCCCTACACCAACAACTAATCCTAAGCCAGCCACTGCCCA
This sequence comes from Paraliobacillus sp. JSM ZJ581, assembly GCF_044383835.1. Lineage (NCBI taxonomy): Bacteria > Bacillati > Bacillota > Bacilli > Caryophanales > Bacillaceae > Paraliobacillus > Paraliobacillus sp. JSM ZJ581. The sequence goes on along the minus strand of NZ_JBISEP010000018.1, from coordinate 3,605 downwards.
TATCGATGCAGCTGTTGTTAATCCTTTAACTGTCATTCCATTTACAATAATTGTCCCTGCTCCTAAAAAACCTATTCCACTGATTACATAGGAAGGTATACGGGCTGGATCAAACCGAACCGCATCCTCGTATTCATAAAGATATGTCGTAAATCCATAGATGGATAAAAGCATCATTAAACATGCACTAACTCCTACTAATATATGTGTTCTAAAGCCTGCAGCATGTTGATTTACTTCACGTTCAAAACCAATTAATCCTGATAATAGTAAAGCAATAATTATTCTAGTACTCATCGTTATAAATTCCGGATCAAACCAGTTCTCTATACCAACCATATTCTTTAGCTATAAAAGCCTGTTCCCTCCTTTAACTGCAATGTTTAAATATATGCTTTCCTTTACCCTGAAATGTTCTCTTCACAACGTCTTTTTTCTATAAAAAATAGATCACCCTAATAGATGATCTATTTTCGTTTATTTATTATGGTTTCAGCCACGAAACAGACATCGTACCAAAACCCGTATGCACACCTGCAACTGGCACTAGCGTTTGAACTTTAAATTGAATAGATTGGTGTATTTTTTCTAATTCTTTTTTCCAACTTTCTGCTTTTTCTTTAACACCAGCATGTAAAATACAAATTTCTTTCACTTTGTGTTCTAAAATTGCTCGTTCTACAATTTGAAAAATTTTACGAGTTGCCCTCTTTTTACTTCGTATTTTTTCGTGAACAATAACTTTTCCATCTTCAAATGTTAATAACAAATTTATTGAGAGTAAATTTGCAAAAGCTGCTTGCGTTGTACTAACCCGTCCACTCTTTTTTAATTGCTCTAAACTCTCAGGTAGCAAATACATTTCGGTTTGATATGGGTAAGTTCGTAGTATTCCGACCATTTCATCATAGGATCTACCCTGTCCTTGCAGCTCAACTCCATTTGTTATCATTTTCCCTAAAGCATATGAACCTATTTTGGAGTCTATCACTTCTACCGGAAACTCAGCCATTTCACTCGCACTTATAGAGCTTTGATATGTTCCCGTTAAAGCACTAGATGCATGAATAGCAATACCACAGTCATATTCTCTTTTTAATTTTTCGTATAAGGTAACAAATTCACCAAAACTAGGTTGACTGGTTTTAGCACCTTCTCCATGTAATTTGAGTAAATCATAAACTTCTTCTTTTGTAATATCTACGTCTTCTTTATAAGAAATATTATTTATATTCACTATCATCGGCAATACATGGATATTATGCTGTTTAATAAATTCTTGAGATAATCCGCACGTACTATCTGTTATCCAAGCTATTTTTTTCATCCTGATCTCCTTTAGTGTAGTCGTATTGTTTTTACTATAATTAAGATACCATGAAAACATTATAAAAAACAGTTAAACAAGAGCTAACATATTTGTTTTTCACTTATCTATCCTTAGCATGTGTAATAAACTACATTGGTTATCTTAGTAAATATTCCGCTTAAAATTAAAAAGCGAATAATTTTAAGGGTATTCGGAAATTAGTGCGCAATTCGCTATTGCTATTATCTAACTATTACGCTGCAAATGAGAGCGATTAGTGAATAACCACCTTATATGGTGTTAGTTGTAACCAGTTACATATAAATTCTATAATTAAAACTTTTCCTTGATCGCTGTAAAACCGCAATTTTTATATAATCGACAAGCAACCTCATTTGTATCCACAACTTCTATAATATAACGATGATAAACCTCATTATGTCATATGTCATTTATCAAAGCAGTTGAAATACCCTTATCTTTCGTTTTAACTGTGGTAGAAACACATTACAAAATAACTTTTTCATACAGTAGGTATTGAATAAATTTAAAATGCATGTAAAATATACACCAACTGCATAATTGAATGTTTTTTAAGATTTGATTATGTTAAAGTTAATCTAATAAGAGAAAAAACTTGCTACGTTACTGTTTCATAGAAGGATGAAAGCCTGGGAGATTACTGTTAAACAGTTTACCCAAGCTTTTTTGATTTTATAAAGAGAAATTGGAGGTGTCATTTAGATGAATACCACTTGGATTAATGTATTTATCGCTGCTATATTTGAGGTGTTTTGGGTGATTGGATTAAAGCATGCAAATGATTTTTGGACTTGGACAGGAACAATTATATCGATTATCATCAGCTTCTATTTAATGATTATGGCAGGGCGAAAACTTCCTGTAGGAACTGTATATGCGGTTTTTGTAGGATTGGGTACAGCAGGTACTGTTGTTTCTGAAATAATTTTCTTTGGAGAGCCATTCAAAATCAGTAAAATGCTTTTAATTTTACTATTATTAACAGGAATAATTGGTTTAAAATTAGTTACTAAGGACAATGTTCAGGAAGGGGATAACTCCTAATGGCATGGATTTCTTTAATATTAGCAGGTGTGTTTGAGATGTTTGGTGTTACAATGATAAATAAGCTTCATAAAGACCGTAATTGGAAGTCGTTCCTTCTATTATTTTTTGGATTTGGAGCTAGCTTTATATTATTATCCTATGCCATGAAGACTATTTCTATGGGAACAGCTTATGCAATATGGACGGGAATTGGTGCATCTGGAGGAGCAATATTAGGAATGATTTTATTCGGAGAATCAAGAGATGTTAAAAGATTGATTTTTATAGCAATGGTTTTAAGTGCGGCGATAGGTCTTAAACTGGTTTCATAATGAATAAAACACTATCTCCTTAAAAGTTCAATAGTTAGGGTTTGTCAAATAAAGTGTGTAAGTTCTAATTTACTCAAGGTACTTTAATACCCAACTTTAATCCTAAAGTTGTTCGACGTGTTAGAAGTTTCTTGTCCAAACATCAATCGCGCACCATAGACTTTCTTTAAAGCTTTGGTAAATGCTTTATATTCTTTACTAGGTACATATTTGATGGAATCACATATCAAATGAACGATACAGCGCTGGGCGATGATATCCGGTAAAATAGCTTGTTCATCTTTTTCTAAACCACTGACACCGTCCATGAATATAAAGAAAACAGCTTCAACATCTCTTGCCTTTATTTTATCAAAAATCTGCTTTACATTTGGATATAGGATTCTCGGCCAAAAGAATCATCACTATCTCTTGGCACCTCAATATCCAATGCACCTGAGTATAAATGACTGTTTAATGATGTGCAAAAATGATTGTTTAATAATGTACATTTTTGTTACCTCTCCCTATTACAACTTTACATGGAGGGTGGGTATGATAGCCTTGGCATGGTAGCCATCCCTTGAATTAGTTGAATTTTTCACTAGATAATCATGCCCACAGAGGCTCCATGTCAAGTTGTAATAATTTATTAATCATAGTCATTAAGAGAACAAAATCAAAAATGTACATTTGCAGTCTTCATAGATCAAGGGGAACCACCACATTTAGTATAGAGTCCAGAATATGAAAACAATCCAGCGAAAAAAGGTTCCAATCATCGTTCTTTGATGATCGGAACCTTTTTTCGCTATTTTTGGCTAGTTATGTCCTAGCCTCTTTTTAGGTTGCCTAGCGACGTCCTACTCTTGCAGGGGCAAGGCCCCAACTACCATCGGCGCTGAAGAGCTTAACTA
>NZ_JBISEP010000017.1:0-57285 GCF_044383835.1 Paraliobacillus sp. JSM ZJ581 | reverse complement strand
ATAGATATTCAAATAAAAACTATATCATCACTTAGAACATGAATTTAAAAATGACGTTTGTGAGTTTTTTTACTCACCAACGTCATTTATTGTACAACCAATTTTATAAGGAGATACAGGATTTTTTCACTGCACTGCAATACAGTGGTAAACACAGTTGTCGTAACTAGTCAAATAATGATATACTCCATAAGGTTGATACAGTACAATATTAGGAGTGTATAGCAATGATTGCAAAATACAGAAGACAACCTGCTCCAACAGGTTTAATCCTTACGATAGAATATAGTCTTGTTTTAATTGGTTCCTTTTTTGTAGCGATTGGATTTAATTTATTTTTATTACCGAATGAAGTCGCCTCAGGTGGCGCTTCAGGAATCAGTACAATTACAAAGGCTTTATTTGATTGGGAGCCTTCGGTTGTTCAGTGGGCATTAAACATTCCTTTATTCATTGCGGGTGTATTAATCCTCGGTCGAAAGTTTGGTGCGAAGACATTACTTGGAACGGTTGTCTTACCTTTTTATGTTTTTCTTACCAGTGATTGGGCGCCGCTAACTGCTGACCCATTATTAGGTTCTATATTCGGTGGGATGTGTACAGGACTTGGTATTGGCATTGTTTTTCGCGGGAAAGGTTCAACTGGTGGAATGGCTTTAGCGGCGCAAATATTACATAAATTTGTACCATTATCGTTAGGTGTATGTGTTGCTTTCTTTGATGGCTTGATTGTGTTAGCGGCTGCTTATGTCTTTTCTGTTGAACAAGGATTATATGCATTAATTGGCTTATTTGTTACAAGTCGAACAATTGATTTTGTTCAGGTCGGATTTAATCGTTCTAAAAATGTGATGATCATAACAGAATATGCTGACCAAGTGCAAAAGTCCTTATTAGAAGATGTGGATCGAGGAGTAACCGTTTGGAATGGTGAAGGTGGTTATACGAACGAACATCGACGGATTCTCATGTGTGTTGTGGCACAAAATGAATTTAATAAAGTTACACATATGGTAAAGCAGATAGACCCAGGCGCGTTCGTTGTTGCAATGAATGCTAGCGAAGTATTAGGTGAAGGATTTAAAAAAGCATAATTCAAAAAGACATTTCTCTGTAGAGAGTGTCTTTTTATTTGTAAGTACAACGCAAATCTATCAATGCTTCTTTTTCCTATTCTATGTGCTGTTGCATCTTTAATATAAACATCATAAAACGGAAACCTAGTTCTGTCGATATTTTAGCAAGACCAATAAAAAGTACCATGAGTGATAGCTTTGTTTCGAACGTTTTTCTATATATCTTAGTTCGAATGTACGATAAACACGGTTTAATGAACACTTCGATTGTATTTTATAGGATAAATGTACGGTGAAGATGACTTCATGTACACGTTAGGTTCGTTTTTTGTCAGATATGTACGATATATGCTTTTCAATGTACATTTCCGTTGTGTTTCCTTTGAAAAGTGGTTGATAAGCCTCACTCTAATTTCTATAATGACCTGAGTCAATCTAAGTATCAATTCCTGGTAACAAAGTAACGATGTTTAGCTGACCGAATTCATGTAAGCTGTCGTCTCGATACCAGAATTATTATTCTCCATAAGGAACAAAATTATATTTTTGAGCTACTTTGACATTATTATTTATACGAGGCCTACGCTTATTTTTAATACGTTAATATGTTTAGAATACGAACTTCCTAATATTAACAATTTTTCACATAATACTTACTATAAACTATAAAAATAGGACTTATATGCGCAATTTATCTTTTTTTGTAAAAATTAACAGGGATTGAAATATAAATGTAATATAATTTGTCTAAAAAAAATGAATTTAGATGTTATAATAAGTATGTTAATTGAAATATGTAAATAAATATCGAATACATGTTTTTTAAAAAAGAAAGATTAATAACTTGAGTAAAGGTGATCAGATTATGATAGAAATGCAAGATATATATAAAACTTACCCAAATGGCGTAACAGCTCTAAATGGCATTAATGTTAACATTGACCAAGGGGAGTTCGTCTATATAGTTGGACCAAGCGGAGCTGGGAAATCCACATTTATTAAATTAATCTTCCAAGAAGTAAAACCTTCAAAAGGAACAATAATGGTGAACAATAAAGATTTGACCACACTTAAATCAAAGAACATACCTTTTCTTCGAAGAGATATTGGCGTTGTCTATCAAGATTTTAAACTCCTACCTAAATTTACGGTCTATGAAAATGTTGCATTTGCATTAGAAGTGCTAGAAGAGACGCCGCGAACGATTCGTAAGCGGGTAATGGAAGTGTTAGACCAAGTAGGATTAAAAAATAAAGCACGATTCATACCGGATGAGCTTTCTGGCGGAGAGCAACAACGTGTGTCTATCGCACGAGCAATTGCAAATCACCCTAAGCTACTAATTGCAGATGAACCGACTGGAAACCTAGATCCTGAAACATCATGGGAAATTATGAGAGTGTTAGAAGGAATTAACGCAACGGGTACGACCATATTAATGGCGACTCACAGTAAAGAAATTGTTAACACGATAAAAAAACGAGTCATAGCAATTGAAGACGGATTAATTGTACGTGATGAACACCGAGGTGAATATGGCTATGAAATTTAGAACATTGAAACGACACTTTCGTGAAGGGTCAAAAAATATATGGCGTAATAGTTGGATGACGATTGCCTCAATTGGTGCTGTAACTACCACACTGATTTTAGTAGGTGCTTTTCTAGCATTGATGCTCAACTTAAACCATGTTGCTGATAATTTAGAAGAAGATGTTCAAATAAAAGCATTAGTCGAATTAACGGCGGCTGATAGTGAAGTAGAAGCTGTTGGTGAGCAAATTAAAGAAATATCCGAAGTAGAAACAGTAGAGTTTTCCACTAAAGAAGAAGAATTGAAAAGCTTAGTTGATAGCATGGGGGAAGAAGGCGGTGCTTGGGAACTTTACGAACAAGACAATCCACTAAACAATGCCTATATTGTAAAAACAACTGATCCCCAAGATACGATGGCAATTGCTTCTGAAATTGAGAAGATAGATAACATTGAAAAAGTAAATTATGGACAAGATGTTGTACAAAATCTATTTCAATTTAATGAATATGCTAGAAACATAGGTCTAGTCCTAATTTTTGCTCTTGTATTTACAGCGATTTTCTTAATCTCTAATACGATAAAAATTACGATTATGGCACGTAGTAAAGAAATTGGAATTATGAAACTAGTAGGTGCGACGAACTGGTTCATTCGATGGCCGTTTTTCGTTGAAGGATTGTTATTAGGGGTATTGGGAAGTATTCTACCAATCATTATTCTATTAACAGGCTATTACTATTTAGTTAATAACACAACCGCATTGGATCAATTTAGTTTTATGACATTGCTAGATTTTCATCCATTCGCATGGCAATTAGCAGCGATTGTACTTCTCATTGGTGCAGCCATTGGTGTATGGGGAAGCGTGATGAGTGTTCGGAAGTTTTTAAAAGTATAAGTCTTATTTACAAGACTTATACTTTTACATACTATGATAGCTATACTTTAAAAATTTATTAAAACGGGGAGGATTTTCAACTATGAAAAAAGTTATTTCTTACATAACGATTGTAACCGTCATAATGGGGATTATGTTATCAAGTCTATCATCTGTAACTGCAGAAAGCCTTGCCGATTTGGAGAAAAGATTAGATGAAGTTGAACAGAAGAAAAACAACGCCTCGAGTAAGAAAAAGTCTACCGATAAAAAAATTGCTGAAAATGAGGCCGAGCAAGCAGAAACAGCAGATGATATTGACGGTATCACGGCTCAATTAGAAGATACACAAGCAAAATTAAATGGTAAGAAAGCAGAAATTGCTCAAAACAATAATAAAATAACGGAAACAGAAAACCACATTAAAAAAACAGAAGCTGAAATTAAACAGTTGAAAACAGAAATTAAAGAATTAGAGGAACAGATTAAAGAACGGGAAAAACTATTAAAAAACAGATTGCGTTCGATTCAACAAAACGGTGGCGATATTAATTATTTATCTGTTTTAATGGGCGCACAAAATTTTGGCGATTTTATTAATCGCGCTACAGTAGTTACAAAGATTATGGATCAAGATAAAGGGATCATGGAAGCTCATCAACAGGATAAGGTAGATTTAGAAGAAAAGAAAACAGCAGTCGAAGATAAACAAAAACAATTGGAAGATGATAAAGCATCATTAGAAGAAACAAAAGCAACTTTAATTATCCAAAAAGAAGAGTTGGATGCGATCCAAGGACAGCTAGATAAACAGATGGCTAAAAAAGAAGAATTGTTAGAAGAGTTAGAAGAAGAGCATAATCATTTAGAAGAATATAAAATGAGTTTAGCAGAACAGCAAGAAACCTTGGCAAACCAAGCAGCAGTGATTGAGAAAGCAAAGAGAGAGGCAGAAGCAAGCAAGAATCAATCGAATGGAGGAAATGGTAGTTCTGCAAATAATAATAAACCTGCTTCTGGAGGAGGAAATGGTAAATTAATTTGGCCAGCAAACGGAAGGTTTTCCTCTGGATATGGTTATCGCACATTTAATGGCGGTAGTTTTCATTACGGAATAGATATTGCAAACGGTACTGGCACACCAATAAAGGCGGCAGCAAGTGGTGTGGTGACTCGCTCTAATTATTCAGATAGCTATGGTAATGTTGTATACATTTATCACCCTTCATTAAACATAACTACTGTTTATGCACATATGAATAGCTTAGGTGTTTCTCGCGAACAAAATGTAAGCCAAGGCCAAACAATTGGAACGATGGGTAACACAGGGGATTCATATGGAAGTCACTTGCATTTTGAAGTTCATAATGGTGGATGGAGTCATAAAGGTGGAATTAATCCGATGGGTTATCTTCCATAAGCAAGCATTATTTTTTAAAAACAACATATAATAATAAAAACAAAGGCATCGCACGTTACGTTGTGGTGCCTTTTTGTGCCATACATATGATACACTATAACAAGATAAAAGATAATTGGGGTGGAATACGTGCAAATGAAAAAAAGTTATCTCGCAATGATACTTGTTGCGACATTATTAATTGGTGCTGCGTCTACCTATCTAACGATGCATTGGCTTATGTCAGAAGAAACAGAACAATCAGATCAAGATGTGAAGAACTTTGCTGATTTGTCTGAAGAAGAAAAAGAAGCGATCATGAATGATGCTAGTAATTCATCAACTTTATCAAAAGTGATGCAAGCATATAGTTTGATTCAAGATAATTATTTAGAAGATGTGGACAAGCATACATTGATTGACGGTGCTGTTCAAGGAATGCTTGATACATTAGAAGATCCGTATAGTGTCTATATGGATGCGGAAACAGTTGAGGAATTTAATCAACAGATTGAGTCTTCTTTTGAGGGGATTGGTGCAGAGGTCAGTATGGTTGATGGGAAAGTGACCATTGTTGCTCCGATCAAAGATTCTCCAGCAGAACGCGCAGGGTTAAAACCAAATGACCAAATCTTAAAAATAGATGGCAATAGCATTGAAGGGCTAGATTTATATGAAGCTGTCTCGAAAATCCGTGGCAAGCAAGGGACAACAGTGACGTTAGAAATTGATCGTCCTGGTGTATCAACATCATTATCAGTAGATCTTGTACGAGATGATATTCCGCTGGAAACCGTTTATAGTGAAATAAAAGAAGTAAAAGGAAAGAAGCAAGGCATTATTGAAATTACTTCATTCTCTGAAGATACGGCAGACCGTTTTCAAGAAGAGTTAACAACTCTAGAGGATCAAGGCATTCAAGGATTACTTATTGATGTGAGGGGAAATCCGGGTGGTTTGCTAGATTCAATCGAAGGCATTCTCAAGCACTTTGTTACCAAGGATAAACCGTATTTACAAATTGAATATGGTGATGGAAAAAAAGAACGCCATGTGTCTAGCTTGAAAAAAGGAAAAGATTATCCGATTGCAGTCCTTATTAATGAAGGAAGTGCTTCCGCATCAGAAATATTGGCGGTAGCATTAAAGGAAGCTGCTAACGCAGAAGTGGTTGGTGTGACAAGCTACGGAAAAGGTACTGTTCAACAAACAATTCCGATGGGGGATGGAAGCACAATAAAGCTAACATTGTATAAATGGCTGTCTCCTGAGGGGAACTGGATTCATGAAAAAGGGGTTGAACCAACAATTAAAGTGGAGCAACCTGATTACTTTTATGCTAATCCGATTCAAGTAGAAGAAACGTTTACGTATAATGATAGTGATGAAAATATCAAAAATGCTCAAGTCATTTTAAAAGGATTAGGTTATGATCCCGGACGAGTAGATGGTTATTTCAATGAACAAACGAAGGTAGCCATCAAGAATTATCAAAATGACAATGACTTAAAAGCTTCGGGAGAATTGACCAATGAAACGGCAGAAAAATTGCAAGCAAGTGTGATTGAAAAAATTCGAAGCGGAAAAGATGATCATCAAAAAGATGCTGCACTTCAATCATTGGTAGATTAAGGGGAAACACAAATTGATCCACAACCTGCTGTGGATCAATTTGTTTAGTCCTGTCATATAAGCAGGAAATGTTGTTAAAGAGATCGAATATAGTATTTATGTATGAAATAGAAGGCGAGTGGATGAAAATGGATATGTGGTTAACAGAAATAGTCAATGGAATCGGAAGGTTTTTTTTAAATCCACTTTTTTATCTGTTTTTTATTATTGTATTTTTTTCATCATTAAAGCGAATAAAAAAAGAGCGAAACATGTTCGGTTCAAAAATATATGATGTATTGGATGAAATTCGATATACATGGAAATCTTCCTTACTTTTTAGTTTAATCATTTCCTTAGTATCAGTTGGGTTTGGGGTTTCTTTTTCTTATATCATTGTTGGGGCATTGTCAGTTACTACGCTTTTGTTATTGTTAACAAATAAATTCAGTTGGTTATCTGCCCCCTATACTTTTGGCTTTTCATATTTGCTTTTATTATTAGCACCTTATTATATTGACTATCTTCCTTTTCAAGTAGATGTAGCAATAACAACTAACGAAAGGGTTGCATTTACGATACTTATGGGGATTTTCCTATTGTATGAATCATACATGCTATTAAAGGTACAGCAAAATGAAACTTTTCCAGAACGTATGCAAGGAACACGGGGGAAAGTTATTGGCCAACATCGCTTGAAAAAAGTATCTTTGATTCCAATAGTTACCTTATTTCCAATTGGTGAACTAACCTCTTTTGCAGAGTGGTGGCCAGTTATACCAATAGGTGATCAAAAATTTGGGTTGATCTTTTTCCCAATAATTATTGGTGTTGAACAAGTTATACGTGGGGCGTTACCTAAAAAAGCATTAAATAGTTTAGCTCAATCTTTACTCATATTAAGCTTTGTTGTCATTGGAGCCGCAATTACTGGCTATTTTTTACCTGTTTTCACACTACTTAGTGTTGTTATCGCATTGATTGGTCGAGAGTGGCTGGCGATACGTTTTAAAATGAAAGATCGTCAAAAACGCCCTTTTTTCAGTCTAGAGCAAGATGGTCTCAGAATCTTAGCAATTATACCAGCTACACCTGCTGCTGAAATCGGCTTACAAGTAGGTGAAAAAATCGTTAAAGTAAATGGTTGTATAGTTCATTCAGAACAAACATTTTATGAAGCACTGCAATTAAATCGTGCCTATTGTAAGCTAGATGTTATAGACGATCGTGGCGAAATTAGATTCGTGCAACGAGCGTTATATGAAGGTGAACACCATGAACTTGGTATCGTTTTCTGCACACAATCACCTCAGATTGATTTATCTGAGGCAAAATAGTTACATAGCTAAAGGTAATATATTACTTTACAATAATTACACATAACTGCCAAACATTTATTCTTTGATCATGATATACTTAGTATAAGTTATTAGCTATATCAGAAAGGTGAAGCAGATGAACTTACTTGAAAAAGAGTTTCATGAGTGGAAAAAAGAATTTGTTGTCTATAAATTTGCACTAGATGAAATGAATACGAAGTTAAATATTTTGAATGAAGAATTTGAGTTCATTCACAATCATAATCCAATGGAGCATATAAAATCGAGATTAAAAGACCCCAATAGTGTAATCAAGAAATTGAAACGAAAAGGCTTAGATATAACAATAGAAAATGCAAAACGCTATGTCCGTGACATAGCTGGTGTTCGAGTAACATGCTCGTTTGTTGCTGACATATATAAAATACATGCGATGCTCTGCCAACAAGATGACATTCATGTGCTAAAGGTAAAAGATTATATTGTAACCCCTAAACCAAATGGATATCGTAGTTTTCACTTAATCATCGAAGTACCTGTATTCTTAGCTAATCAGACTGTAAATGTCCCTGTAGAGATACAGATTCGAACGATTGCAATGGATACATGGGCTAGCTTAGAGCATAAAATTTATTATAAATTTGAGCAGGAAATTCCCGAAGCATTTTTAGTTGAACTAAAACAAGCAGCAGATACAGTAAAAGCACTAGACGATAAGATGGCGTACATTCATCAAGCAGTAGAAAAAGTTAAAGATCGAAAAAAACTAAGTGTTTAGAACAACAGCCAAGGTATTCGCCTTGGCTGATTATTTTTTTGTGTAAAAAATAAATTTTGTTTTAGCATTCCATTCAATAAGCAAGCGATGCATATGATTTAGTTATGGACAATTATATATTAATTTCTAATTGTATAGATTAGTTTAGCAACTTGTCGATTTGGTGTACGTGAATACATGCAATTTAAAGTGAGTGTATTAGCTTTTCAAAATCGAACATTCATCAGTACAGTTAAATAAAATGATTCAAGTTAGTGTGCCTATGATTATGAAGAGATTCTATAGTCAAAGGCGTTTTTTGTGTAGCTAATTAAAGCTTATCATGCAATTAACTTGTGAAAAATCGATTGTCAAGCAGTCTAATGTTGACGGTTTTCGGATTATTTCCCCGGAAATAATCGACTGGTTTATTTAATAATAATTAGGGGAATGTTTGATAACATAACAATAATTGCATCATCAAGAAGACTAAAGAAATACGTGTAGGTGAATATTTTTTCTCCATTCAAAAAATATATAATGGAAATGAGGTAGTGGAGATGGAACGTGTTGCTGTTATTTTTAACCCTGCAGCCGGTAACGGAAAATTAGGTGAATTGCAAAATGAAATACAAGAAACACTTGAAACAACCTTCTCTACAGTCATGATCTATCAAACAAATCGACCAGGTGATGGAGCTGATTTAGTTCAACGGGTAGCTAATGACGTTGATTTAATTATTGCGGCAGGTGGAGATGGAACAGTGCACGAAGTTATTAATGCATTGGCTCCTCTTACTTCAAGACCGGCTTTTGCAATTATACCAGGTGGGACAAGTAATGACTTTTCTAGAGAAATTGGAATGATACAAGATTCATTAAAGGCAGCAGAACAAATTTCTTGTAAAAAGACAAAATGGATTGATATCGGCCAGAGTGATCAGCATTATTTTCTTAATTTTTGGGGGATAGGATTGATTACACAGGTGTCAGAAACTGTTGATCTCGAATCAAAACAAAATATAGGGAGATTAGCGTATTATCTAAAAACGATTCAATCTATTGGAAAAGTTAATGCGTTTCATTTTAAAATAGAAACGGAAAAAGAAACAATAACAGACAATGCAGTAATGGTCATTATTGGGAACGGAACATATATTGGTGGCATTCGAGCATTTTTTCCTGAAGGTGACATTCAAGATGGATTATTTGATATTTTAATTATTAAAGAAGCATCTGTACAAGCCTTCTTTTCTATGTTTCAATCGAAAGTTGGAATACAAACTCAAAATATGGAAGGAATTATTCCTTTACAAGCAAAAAATGTTAAAATAGAAACAATGCCATATCAGAAAATTGATTGTGATGGAGAAAGAAAAAGTGAAACACCATCAACGATAAAAGTTTTACCTAAACATATCGAGATAGTAATTGGTTTATAATAAGTGGAATGGTTTTAAATATGGAGTTGCTTGTATTAAATGGGACAGAAAAGCACCGTTCTATCGAATGGTGTATTGATAGCAAGTCTATGTTGTAGGTGTCACGTGAAAAATGGATAGCGTTATATAGAAATTTCAACGAATCCATTTAAAAAATCACTAAATAAAAAGTGCCGAGATGCTTCGGCACTTTTCTTCTTTATCGATCGAACTTTAATAATTCCTGTATTTCTGATTCGGATAGCTTGGATAACATTGTTTCGCCAGGTTGGATAATTTGATCAACTAGCGCTCGTTTTTCCTTTTGTAATTGAAATATCCGTTCCTCAATAGTTCCTTCTGTAATTAATCGAATGACTTGCACAACATTTTTTTGACCAATGCGATGTGCTCTACCTGCTGCCTGCGATTCAATTGCAGGGTTCCACCATAAATCAAATAGAATTACTGTATCTGCACCGGTTAAATTCAAACCAGTGCCGCCCGCTTTTAAAGAGATTAGGAAAATATCTTTATCTCCTTCATTAAAGGCATCCGCCATGTTGACTCGTTCCTCAGATGGGGTGGTTCCATCTAGATAGTGAAAGGAATAGCCATCTTTTTTCAATCTTTCACCGATTAGCTGAAGCATACTAGAAAATTGGGAAAAGATTAATAAACGCTTTCCTGTAGCTCTTAAATCGTTGACTAATTCACTTAAGTACTCTAGCTTTCCAGATTTACCATGATAATTGTCTAAAAATAAGCTTGGATGGCAGCAAATTTGCCGTAAGCGAGTTATACCAGCTAATATTTCTAACTTTCCTTTTTTAAATCCTTTTGTTGCAATTGTTTCAGAAATTTTTGTTTGCATCTTTTCTACATATACTAAGTATACTTGTTTTTGTAATTTTGTTAACTCGGCATATTGTTCTGTCTCAATCTTTTCTGGTAACTCACTTAACACATCTTGCTTTAATCGACGCAAAATAAATGGTCGTGTAATGGAAGCAATGTAGTCTGTATCTAATTGTGAAAATTGCTTTTTTGACCCAAGAAATCCAGGTGTTAATGTTGCGAAAATAGACCATAATTCATCAAGTGCATTTTCAATTGGTGTACCACTTAACGCAAATCGATTGCTGGCCTTAATCGCACGAGTTGCTTTCGCAGTTAAAGTTAAGTGATTTTTAATTGCTTGCGCCTCATCAAGAATTAAAGCATCAAACTCGACTTGTTCGTATAATTCAATATCTTTTCTAATTAGTGGATAAGAAGTAATGTAAACATCTGTATTATCTCGTTCCTCTACTAGAATTCTCCGTTCCTCTTTAGAGCCTATAATAATTTTTGACCGAAGTGTAGGTGCGAATTTATCTATTTCTTTTTTCCAATTGTATACTAATGAGGCAGGAGCAATAACTAACGATTGGTAATTAGTTTCCTTTTCTTCTTTCTCACTTAGTAAATAGCTAATTGTTTGAACGGTTTTACCAAGGCCCATATCATCTGCTAAAATGCCGCCAAGCTTGTAATAGGATAGTGTTTTGAACCATTGAAAACCGATATATTGATAATCCCGTAATTCAGCTTGTAACGTATTAGGCAGTGAAAATTGAAGTTTTTCTGGTTGTTTCAATGCTTCAAGCAATTGATGGAATGTTTCATCATAATGAACTAATTGTTTGTGAAAAGCTTCTTCTAGTTGAAAACTTTTCGCTGCTGAAACTTGCACATGTCGATGATGTATATCTTTTTTTGAAAGTTGTAATCGATCAACAAATGATTGAAAAGAAAGGAACGACTCTTTTTCTAAAGAAACGAGCGGTCCATCAGGTAATCGCACATAGCGTTTTTTTTCCACCATTGCATCTAATAATAATGTAATATCTTTTTCCGAGATTCCTTCGATATCAAAAGAAATATCGAGCATTCCAAGTCGTTTGTTTAATGCAATATTTGTAGTGATGTGCGGTTCTTTTTCAATAAATAATGCTTTACTTACATCAGAAAATGTGATAGTTGCATATTTTTGTAATTCTAATACTTTTTCATTTAAAAATTGATATATTCGCTCAGTATTAAAAAGTTTAAACAAGCCATTCATAAAGTAAAATCCAGCATGTTCTAACAATTTTAGTATGTGCTGCTCTTTTTCAATATCCCGTTTAATTACTAGATCATTACTAGCATATTTTTCGTATGGATATAATTTATACTTACCATAGTAAAAAGCAACACTAGCATGTAACACATCTTTTGCTTCATCTATATGTATTGTTGCTTGAAGCGGATGATCCTCTAGCATTGCTGTTGCTTTTGTTGAGTAATTGATGGTACCTATTTCAGCTAACTGTGGTAATACATAAGATACGAAAGATTCCATGTGTTCTTGTGCAATACGATACACATATTGCTTTCGGTATGGTAATAAAGTATAGATTTGATCAATGATTTGTTGTTGTTCTATTGTTAAAGGATAGAAGCAATGCCTGTTAACTAATAGTCCATATTGTTTCATATATGTATATTGAAACAATGCTTTCATATTGATTGAAAAACTAATTTCACTATCGATATCAATTGGAAAATCAAGCTTTGGTAAGTTATCTTTTATCATATAATGTGTTACTTGTTCTTTTGATTCTGTAACAAAAACGTGGTTACGCTCACTAATTTTTTGTAAAAGAGCTAATGAAAGATTAGGTGCTATTTTAATCGCACGTTTGTCAAACATGGAATAATCAGTTTCAAATAGGCTTTCGTTTCGTTGGCACAATATTAATTGTTGCAAAATGTGTAAATCATGATGATCAAAATAATGTGATGACGGTTCATATTTGAAAGTGCTTGTAATTGAATAAGATTGTTGATTTTTTACGTGTGTTAAAAATTCGCGAATGTCTTTAATAATAAATGGTTTTTTTGTTCCAACACGTAATTCAACATCTAGAAAATCTGGTTTATTTGATAGATGTTTTTTATGACTAACTGTATATTCTATTTGTATCATTTCTTGTTCTAATGCATGTGCTTTATTTGTTTGATTAAATGTATGAATTAATCGTAATGTAAACGGATCACTAAGAATAGGCTCTTCCATACTTTTATGATGAAATTGTCCATTTACATGTGTTTGCTGACTCCCGTTTTGTGAAATAGATAATAACACAGCAGCAATATGTTTACAGGTGAAATGTGTATGATATGCTGGGCAATTACATTTTCCTTCTAATTCAGCATTCTCAAAGAAAAAAATTCGTACGGAATAAGTATTGGCACCTCGTACTTGAGCAGTCCATGTATCAATGGTTTGATTATAAGTTAACCCAACGACTTTTCCTCTTCTAAAGTAATCATATCCTCTTTTATAAAATCGTTGGCCAGTAATCTTGATAATATCTTGCTTGTCTAAAAAAAAGGTTTGCATATGGGATACCTCGCATTTTGCTAATAAAATAATGATATCTTTCCATTATACCAAAAAAATGTATATAAAAAACATTACATTTTATTGTTTTTATCATCATGCTTGTAGGTAAATAGCCCAAAGATTATGCGAATAGTAGTTGACTTCCTGTGAATAATCATGCTATTTTTACTATCGTAACTATAGAAAATTTGATGCTAATCTATTAAAGGAGCTTCATGCCGATGTAAAAGATCCCTTATAACAATTGAATGAAATGAAACTTTTACAAAGAAAGGGATTTATCTAATGACTATTTTAGAAGAAGTAAATAAAAGAAAAACGTTTGCAATTATTTCGCACCCGGATGCTGGTAAGACGACATTAACAGAAAAACTTTTGTTGTCTGGAAATCTTATTCGATCAGCAGGAACGGTTAAAGGAAAGAAATCAGGGAAATTCGCTACATCAGATTGGATGGAAATTGAGAAACAACGGGGTATATCTGTTACATCTAGTGTAATGAACTTTCCGTATAAAGATTATAAAGTTAATATTTTAGATACACCGGGTCACGAAGATTTTAGTGAAGATACGTATCGTACGTTAACCGCTGTAGATAGTGTTGTCATGATTATCGATGCTACTAAAGGTATTGAAGCTCAGACAATTAAACTGTTTAAAGTATGTAAAATGCGAGGGATTCCTATTTTCACTTTCATTAATAAAATGGATCGTGAAGGACGTGAACCATTAGCCTTATTGGAGCAAATTGAAGAAGTATTGGATATCGAGACATATCCAATGAATTGGCCAGTAGGTATGGGAAAACGTTTCTTAGGTATTTTTGATCGATTCCATAAACAATTCGTTAGGTTTAACGGTAATGAAGAGGAAACATATATCCCTTACGATCAATTAGAAGATGAAGCACATGCATCGCTTGTGCAAAATCCAACTTTTCAAGAAACAGAAGAAGAACTCGAATTATTAGATGAAGCAGGAGATGCCTTTTCTTTAGAGACAGTATTGCAAGGAGATCAAACACCAGTGTTCTTTGGAAGTGCATTGGCTCCATTCGGTGTGCAGACGTTTTTTGACACGTTTATTGAAATGGCACCGAGTCCAAATCCGAGAAAGTCCACGGAAGGTTTAGTTCAACCAGACAAAGAAACATTTTCAGGTTTTATTTTTAAAATACAAGCCAACATGAACCCAGCACATCGTGATCGTGTAGCGTTCTTGCGTGTCTGTTCCGGAAAATTCGAACGTGGAATGAGTGTTACTTTGGAGCGGACAGGGAAAACAATTAAGCTTTCACAAACCCAGCAATTTGTTGCATCATCAAGAGATACGATTGAGGAAGCCTACCCTGGTGATATCGTCGGTATTTATGATCCGAATGTATACCGTATTGGTGATACGTTAATTCAAGGAAAAGATATGTTTGCTTATGAAGAACTTCCGCAGTTTCCACCTGAGTTATTTAAAAGAGTGACTGCGAAGAATGTGATGAAATCAAAACAGTTCAAAAAAGGGTTAGAACAGTTAGTACAAGAAGGTGCAATTCAACTGTTTACAACTTATCCGATGGAAAGCTATATCATCGGGGCAGTCGGAGAATTACAGTATCAAGTATTTGAACATCGCATGAAAAATGAGTACAATGTTGATGTTGTTCTTGAATCTATGGGTGAACGAATCCCTAGATGGTTAGAAGAAGAAAAGGTTGATACGACTTTGTTTGATGAGCGAAATTTACTTGTGAAGGATCGAGAAGGGTCATCCTTAGTGTTATTTAAAAATGATTTTGCGCTTCGCTGGTTCCAAGATAAGCATAAAGAGATTAAATTGATAGATTTATTAGAAGTAAACAAATACGATCAAACATATTAAATAATGAAGTAATTTATAAGGTTTGGGAATGATAATTCAGGTTCTACGTTAAACGACGTTGGTGAGTCAGAATAGTCAACTGAATTATTATTCGTTCACGTCCTAAAGCAGTCAAGCTGCTTTAGGACGTGTTTTGTTTTTTATTCGTTTACTTGTTGTTTGTTCTATTGGTTTGTATTTAAAGTGTATGTGAATAAAAAAACACAAACAACGAATATTTGTTCGCTTTTTGTTTGATTTGTAGTATAATGTGGTAAACTAGATTAGGTGAAAGAAGAACGGAGGATCGATCATGGCTGAAACCTTTGACTTAGTTTCTAAATATAGTCCTCAAGGGGACCAACCACAAGCAATCAAAGAGTTAGTGAACGGAATTACATCAGGCAGACGCGCACAGACATTGCTAGGGGCTACTGGTACAGGTAAGACATTCACCATGTCCAATGTAATTAAAGAAGTGAATAAGCCAACATTAGTAATTGCCCATAACAAAACCTTAGCAGGGCAATTATATAGTGAATTTAAAGAGTTTTTCCCAAATAATGCTGTAGAGTATTTTGTTAGTTATTATGACTATTATCAACCAGAAGCTTATGTTCCCTCTACAGATACATTTATTGAAAAGGATGCAAGTATAAATGATGAAATAGATAAATTACGACACTCAGCAACCTCATCTTTGTTTGAAAGAAATGATGTGCTTATTGTTGCTAGTGTGTCATGTATATACGGTTTAGGATCACCAGAAGAATATCGGAATCAAGTATTATCTGTTCGTGTCGGAATGGAAAAAGATCGAGATGCATTATTGCGTGAGTTAGTGAGCATTCAATATGCTCGAAATGACATCGATTTTCAACGCGGTACATTCCGTGTTCGAGGCGATTCTGTAGAAATTATCCCAGCATCAAGAGAGGAACATTGTGTACGAGTGGAATTCTTTGGAGATGAAATTGATCGGATTCGTGAAGTAGACGCTTTAACAGGTGAAATTATAGGTGAGCGTGAGCATATTGCTATTTTCCCTGCTTCACACTTTGTTACTGGAGAAGAAAAATTAAAGATCGCCATGAAAAATATTGAAAAAGAATTAGAAGAACAGCTGAACTATTTTCGTGAAAATAATAAATTATTAGAAGCACAACGAATTGAACAACGAACACGTTATGATCTAGAAATGATGGGAGAAATGGGTTTTTGTTCAGGAATTGAGAACTATTCTAGACATTTGACATTAAGAGAGCCTGGATCAACACCTTATACGCTTATCGATTATTTTCCTGATGACTTCATGATCGTTATAGATGAATCACACGTAACACTCCCGCAAGTACGTGGGATGTTTAATGGAGATAAAGCCCGTAAGCAAGTATTAGTAGATCACGGTTTTCGTTTACCTTCTGCACTTGATAACCGTCCACTTACATTTGAAGAGTTTGAACAAAAAGCGAATCAATTTGTTTTTGTATCAGCGACACCAGGACCTTATGAATTAGAGCATACACCACAAATGACTGAGCAAATTATTAGACCAACTGGCTTGCTTGATCCGAAAGTAGAAGTTCGTCCAATTGATGGTCAAATTGATGATCTCATTGGTCAAATTAATAAGCGGATTGAACGAAAGGAACGTGTATTAGTCACAACATTAACGAAAAAAATGTCAGAGGATTTAACGGATTATTTAAAAGAAATTGGTATGAAAGTGGCTTATCTACATTCTGAGATAAAAACGTTAGAACGTATTGAAATTATTCGAGATTTACGTGTAGGAAAGTATGATGTACTTATTGGAATTAACTTATTGAGAGAAGGATTAGATATTCCAGAAGTGTCACTTGTAGCTATATTGGATGCAGATAAAGAAGGGTTTTTACGCTCTGATCGTTCCCTAATTCAAACGATGGGACGAGCTGCACGGAATGAAAGTGGACAAGTAATAATGTATGCCGACCGCATCACTGATTCAATGCGACGAGCGATAGATGAAACCGAAAGGCGACGTGAAAAACAACAGGCATATAATGAAAAGCATGGTATAACACCTACGACAATTAAAAAGGATGTACGTGATGTCATACGAGCAACAATGGCAGCAGAGACAACTGAAACGTATGCCGAAGCACCTAAGCTAAGTAAGATGACGAAGAAAGAGAAAGACAAGATGATTGAACAAATGGAGAAAGAAATGAAACAGGCAGCTCGGGAATTGAATTTCGAAAAAGCTGCCGAATTACGTGATTTAGTATTGGAACTTAAGGCGGAAGGATGAAGGTGAATGGTGAAAAAAGCAATAATGATTCAAGGTGCTCGTGCACATAATTTAAAAAATGTGGACATTGATATACCGAAAGAGAAATTAGTCGTGTTAACCGGTTTATCAGGTTCAGGGAAATCTTCACTTGCATTTGACACCATTTATGCTGAAGGGCAACGAAGATATGTGGAATCACTTTCTGCTTATGCTCGCCAGTTTTTAGGACAAATGGATAAACCAGATGTTGATGCAATTGAAGGGTTGTCACCGGCGATTTCTATTGATCAAAAAACGACTAGTAAAAATCCTCGGTCAACGGTTGGAACTGTAACAGAGATTTATGATTATATGCGTTTGTTATTTGCAAGAATAGGTCATCCTACATGCCCCAAGCACGGGATTGAAATCACTTCACAAACCGTGCAACAAATGGTTGATCGTATTTTAGAATATCCTGAACGCACGAAGCTTCAAATATTAGCACCAGTAATTAGCGGTCGAAAAGGTGAACATACAAAAGTGTTAGAGAATCTACAGCAAGAAGGCTATGTTCGACTTCGCGTCGATGGTGACATGCGAGAAGTAAGTGAAGACATTAAATTAGAAAAAAACAAAAAACATAATATTGAAGTAGTGATCGATCGAATTGTTGTAAAAGATGGAATTTCTGGTCGTTTGACAGATTCATTAGAAACAGCACTTCGCCTGGGTGAGGGCAAAGTAATCGTTGACGTAATAGGTGAAGAAGAGTTGTTATTCAGTGAACACCATGCGTGTCCAATCTGTGGCTTTTCCATTGGCGAATTAGAGCCAAGATTGTTTTCCTTTAATAGTCCGTTTGGCGCATGTGAACGGTGTGACGGTTTGGGCACGCAATTAGAGGTGGATGTTGATTTAGTCATTCCAAATAAAGAACTTTCATTAAAAGAAGGAGCGATCATCGCTTGGGAGCCGACTAGTTCACAATACTATCCGAAATTACTCAAAAGTGTTTGTGAGCATTATGGGATAGATATGGAAATTCCGGTAAGTCAATTACCTAATGATCAATTAGATAAAATATTACATGGAAGTGGAAAAGAGCACATACGCTTCAAATATGAAAATGATTATGGCATGACAAGAGATACTGATATTCTGTTTGAAGGAGTTTTATCAAATATTGCTCGTCGATATCGAGAAACTTCGTCAGATTATATACGAGAGCAAATGGAGAAATATATGGCGCAGAATAACTGCCCAACTTGTAAAGGATATCGATTGAAGAAAGAAGCAATGTCTGTATTAATTAATGGGTATCATGTAGGTCAAGTGACGGAACAATCCGTAACAGAAGTAAATCAATTTATTTCTGTATTAACACTTAGTGAAAAAGAAGCACAAATTGCAAAGATGATTGTCAAAGAAATTCAAGATCGTTTAACATTTTTAACAAACGTAGGATTGGATTATCTTACATTATCTCGCTCAGCTGGGACATTGTCTGGTGGAGAAGCACAACGTATTCGTTTAGCTACGCAAATTGGCTCAGCTTTAACAGGTGTACTATATGTGCTTGATGAACCTTCTATTGGCTTACATCAACGAGATAATGATCGGTTAATTTCAACGTTACAACAAATGCGTGATTTAGGGAATACATTGATTGTAGTAGAGCATGATGAAGACACGATGCTTGCTGCCGATTGGTTAATTGATATTGGGCCAGGAGCTGGAGAACATGGTGGTTCGATTGTTGCAAGCGGTACGCCAAAGCAAGTGATGAGGAAGAAGCAATCGCTAACAGGACAATATCTTTCTGGACAAAAGTTTATTCCATTGCCAATAGAACGTAGAAAACCTGATGGACGATTTATCGAAATAATTGGTGCGAAAGAAAATAACTTAAAAGACGTGAACGTTACGATTCCAGTTGGGTTATTAACGACTGTCACAGGTGTATCCGGATCTGGAAAAAGTACGTTAATTAATGAAATTTTACACAAAAGCTTGGCAATGACATTAAATCGCGCAAAACAAAAGCCAGGAAAACATAAGGCAATCAAAGGCAGTGACTATTTAGAAAAAGTAATTGATATTGATCAGTCGCCGATAGGTAGAACACCTCGATCAAATCCTGCTACATATACAGGTGTATTTGATGATATTCGTGATGTGTTTGCTCAAACAAATGAAGCGAAAGTACGTGGTTATAAAAAAGGCAGGTTTAGTTTTAACGTAAAAGGTGGTCGTTGCGAGGCTTGTCGTGGTGATGGAATTATAAAAATAGAAATGCATTTCTTACCAGATGTTTATGTCCCTTGCGAGATTTGTCATGGTAAACGATATAACCGTGAAACATTAGAAGTAAAATATAAAGGGAAAAACATTGCTGATATTCTTAATATGACGATTGAAAATGCACTACACTTTTTTGAAAATATCCCTAAAATTAAACGAAAGCTACAAACAGTATACGATGTAGGGCTTGGTTATATCCGTCTTGGACAACCAGCAACTACGTTATCTGGTGGAGAAGCACAACGAGTGAAATTAGCTAGTGAATTGCATCGTCGCTCTAATGGAAAATCATTATATATTTTAGATGAACCAACAACTGGACTTCATGTCGATGATATATATCGACTCTTAGAGGTGCTACAGAGATTGGTGGAGAATGGTGATTCTGTTTTAATAATTGAACATAACCTAGATGTAATTAAAACAGCTGATTACATTATTGACTTAGGTCCAGAAGGTGGTGATCGAGGTGGTCAAATTGTTGCTACTGGATCACCTGAAGAAGTTGCAGAATATGAGCAATCTTATACTGGAAAGTATTTAAAGCCAATCTTAGAACGTGACCGAGAACGAATGAACGAAAGATTAAAAGCACAAGAGACAGTCAGTCAATCTTAGTGCATTAAATATAAAAATAAGCTGTGACGGTACTTCATTTTGACGGATAAACCAAAATGAAGTACCGTGTAATAGAAAAAATGAGAGGGGGAGCTTATCAATTGAAGGCCATAGATATTTTAACTGTGCAATCTAAGTTAGAACAATTAGCTAACCAGGACGTTTATGTGCACATAGAAACAACCAATGGAGCGTATGCTAGCCATCATAATGCTGATGCATATAATGTTGGTATATTTATGCGTAACGCTAACATTCGCTATCACCAAGCAAAGATCATTGGCGACGATACCGGCTATCGTGTAGGATTGAAAACAGAAAAAGGATGGATTTATGCTGAAGGTGTACGCGAATATGAGATAGATACTGTTGATCGATTATTACTAGCAGGCCATGATCGAGAAGGACGTTTGATGGTTGCCTTGCAGATCAGTAAAACACCATTTAAAGAATAAGTTCGGATGCAAAGGAGCTAAAGAATAAATGGAAAGTCATGTAGTCGTTATATTTCCTCACCCTGATGATGAAGCATTTGGTGCAGCAGGTACAATTGCACATTTTAGAGAGCAAGGTGTTCCAGTTACTTATTTGTGTGGAACATTAGGTGAAATGGGAAGAAATATGGGGAATCCTATTTTTGCAACACGAGAAAGTTTGCCGAATCACCGTAAAAAAGAGCTTATTGCAGCGTGTAAAGTATTAGATATTAATTTACACATGCTCGGTTATCGTGACAAAACACTAGAATTTGAATCAAGAAATGAAATAGCGGAGCATCTACTTACTTACTTAGAAGATATACAACCCAGTTTAATAATCACCCATTATCCTGGTCATGCCGTGCATCCAGACCATAATGCATTTGGTGCTGCAGCAATTGAAGCAGTTCAACGTATGAAACATTTAAAACGCCCAAAAGTCTGGGCGCAAGCTATTACGAATACTCGTATACAAGATTTAGGTGAGCCCGATATTTCATTAGACATCACGCCTCATTTTGCGAAAAAATTTGACACCATTTTAGCGCATCAATCTCAAGCTGCAGGTGTATTAGGGGATATGGATCCATCGTTAGAAAAGTTGGCTGACATTGTTAAAAATAAGTTATCGACTGAACAATTCTATCTGTGGAATTTTTGAGCTCATCTGTTTTAAAAATGAATATTGAGGAATACAAAGTATAGATTAAATGATGATAAGGTGAATTAATTACAGCATAATATATTTGAGGAGGTACTCCATGAAAAAAAGATTATATCGATCAAGTAATAATAAAATGGTATCTGGTGTGATTGGGGGAATTGCAGCATACTTTAATATAGACGCAACGATTTTACGCCTGATTTTTGTTGTTGCACTTCCATTTTCCGCATTTTTCCCACTGTTATTTATTTATATTGCGGCCTCAATCATTATGCCAATTGACAACGGTATAGATTAATGACGCGTTGGTTTGTATCTTTATTATTAAATGCGCTTGCGTTAACGCTCGTTTCACAGCTTTTTGATGCCTTCTATTTAGACGGGGTAGGCACTGCGTTATTTGCAAGTGTTATTTTGTCCGTTTTAAATGTGATCGTAAAACCGATTCTTGTAATACTAACATTACCAATCACAATCGTATCGTTGGGGCTCTTTCTGTTTGTCATTAATGCAATTACTTTAATGCTGACGCAAGCACTGTTAGGTAATTCATTTGTGATTGATGGCTTTGGAGTTGCGATAATCGCTGCCATTGTACTAGCATTAATCAACTTGATTCTTAATCGTTTGATTAAAGACCGTATCACTTAAATGCATTCATTGGATAGAAGTACCTAGTAGATACTAAAGCATTACCTACTAGGTATTTTTATGTATAATTAAGCTATTCTGTTTTTAGCTATAGCACTTTTACGTTATAATGTGATCAATCAGCAAAGAAGGAGTAATGAAAAGCATGAATCAGCCGTTTTTTCAATTTTCTTTTCAAACCGATCGAGAGAATCAGCAGCCCATTACTTTTACTAATCCTGTAGCGGTCTATCAAACGACAGACATGAATCAAGTGATCCCTATGCTAGAAAAAGTAGAGAAAGCATTAAATAATGGATATTATGCAGCAGGTTTTTTATCCTATGAAGCTGCACCAGCTTTTGATTCTAATTACAAAATCATTCATACAAACACAGCGTTTCCGTTAATATATTTTGCTATATTCCATGAGCCAAACCAATTACTTCCTGTTAGTGAAAAGGGTGTTTATAATATTTCAGACTGGTCATTTGTTACTAATTATACTGATTATCAAACTGGAATGAAGGCAATCAAACAAGCGATTAAAAATGGTGATACGTATCAAGTAAATTATACAACGCAAATGCAAGCAGAGTTTTCTGGTGATCCCTATGCGTTGTATCAACAATTAAAAGCAAATCAAAAGTCTTCTTATAGTGCATATATACAAATTGAAAACTATCAAATATTATCTGCTTCCCCTGAATTATTTTTTCAAGTAAGTAATGGGAAAATAACAACGAAACCGATGAAAGGAACTTCTCATAGAGGAAGATCTTTTCAAGAGGATCAACAGTTGAAGCAGCAATTATACAACTCAGAAAAAGAGCGAGCAGAAAATTTAATGATAGTGGATTTACTTCGCAATGATTTAGGGAAAATAGCCAAGCTGGGATCTGTAAAAGTGACGAAACAATTAGAGATTGAAACTTATCCAACCGTTCATCAAATGACCTCAACAATAACGGCTGATCTAACGACGAATCGCGTGATTGACTGGTTTCAAGCGCTATTTCCGTGTGGCTCAATCACTGGTGCTCCAAAAATCAAAACGATGGAATATATTGCTTCACTAGAGCAGGCACCTCGAGGGGTGTATTGTGGTGCGATTGGTTATTTCACACCTAGAAAGGAAGCGATTTTCAATGTTCCAATACGCACGGTCGTTATAAATAAAACTAATCATAAAGCAACATATGGTGTTGGAAGTGGTGTAACCTGGGATTCTAAAGTGAAAAATGAGTATGAGGAATTGAAAACGAAAGCTAAGTTATTGACAGACAAAAAACCACCATTTCAATTAATTGAAACGATATTATTAGACCGAGGTAATTACCCATTGAAAACCTATCACATCAAGCGCTTAGCTGAATCTGCAGCATATTTTCAAATCCCTTTTTCAAAAGAAAAGGTTGATCAAGCATTAAAAGAAGTAGAGCATCAAGAAGAAGAAGGAAGATTCAAAGTAAGGATATTGTTAGATGAAACTGGCGCAATACATAAATCAATTGAGCAGTTAGGCGATACGCCAACGTATGCGGTATGTGTTTTAGCTAACTCTCCAATAGATAAAACAAATGTATTCCATTATCATAAAACAACGAATCGTTCGATTTATCAAAAACATGTTTCTGCTAGTTCCGGAGCTTTTTCTACATTACTTTGGAATGAAAAAGGTGAGATTACAGAATTTACATTTGGTAATATTGTTGTTGAAATAGACGGGGATTTCTTTACCCCTCCAATAACATCTGGTGTATTGCCTGGTACCTATCGTGAATATTTATTGAAACATAATAGGATTAAAGAACGTATTATTATGAAAAATGAGTTAATAGATGCTGATAAACTTTGGTTTATCAATGGGTTACGAGGATGGGTTTCGGTGCAACTAAAATGATCACTGCATGATTAAATTGGTGATTATCCAAACAAAAAATGCTACAATAAACATACATCTTATTATAGAAAGTAATAAGTTAATGGCGTGATGGAGGGATGAAGTTGACGAAAGTTTATACACAAGATTTACTAGAACAGTTTAAATTTGATTTAGTTGCTGGTAGTAACGGGGTTAATAGAGAAATTATTATGAGCGATATTTCACGACCAGGTATTGAGTTAACAGGATATTTCCGCTATTATCCGAAAAAAAGATTACAATTATTAGGGAAGACAGAACTTTCTTATTATAAAGATTTGACTTCTGACCAACGAACTGATCGTGCTAAAAAAATGTGTACGAATGTAACGCCTGGAATTGTCATTTCAAGAGGGATGGATATTCCGAATGAATTAATTCAAGCATGTGACGAGGCCGATGTCCCATTACTTCGATCTCCCTATAAAACAACACGTGTAGTCAGCAGGTTAACTAATTTCTTAGAAGCAAGATTTGCACCACTTACTGCTATGCATGGTGTACTAGTGGACATATACGGTGTAGGTGTATTGATTACAGGGCAAAGTGGTGTAGGTAAAAGTGAAACTGCACTTGAATTAGTTAAGAGAGGGCATCGTCTTGTTGCAGATGATAGTGTTGAAATTAGACAAGAAGATTATGATCGCTTAATCGGTTCTTCCCCACCACTAATTGAGCATCTGTTAGAAATTCGAGGATTAGGTATTATTAATGTGATGACATTGTTTGGTGCTGGATCTGTACGCTCACATAAAAAAATATCGTATGTGATCAATTTAGAATCATGGGATGAGAAAAAACAATATGACCGGCTAGGTCTAGAAGAAGAGACGATGAAAATTATTGACGTAGAAATACCAAAAGCAACATTACCTGTACGACCAGGTCGAAATTTGGCAGTTATCATTGAAGTAGCTGCAATGAATTTCCGACTAAAACAGATGGGGGTCAACGCTGCTGAAGAATTTTCCACACGATTAACTACGATGATAGATGAAGAAAAGACGAACTTGGGAATTGATTACGATTAGGAGTAGGAAAGGGAGTTTGCGATTTTGTTATATAATGTATCACCACCAATTGATCGTATTTTTCTAGAAATAGGGCCATTAACGATTTATTGGTATGCAGTTATTATTGTTAGTGGTGTTTTTGTTGGATTGTGGTTAGCAACGAGAGAATCAAATCGACTAGGATTAAAAAAAGATTTATTTACAGATTTAATCATGTTCGCTTTGCCGATAGCAATTATTTCGGCTCGTTTTTATTATGTTATTTTTGAATGGGAAAAATATCGAGATGGACCATGGTGGGGTGTTTTTGCGGTATGGGAAGGTGGCATCGCCATTCACGGTGCATTAATCGGCTCAGTTATTACTGCGATTATTTTTGCTCGGGTGAGAAAGGTATCTTTTTGGCAACTCGCTGATATTGCAGCCCCAAGTATTATTTTAGGTCAAGCAATTGGTAGATGGGGTAATTTTGTCAACCAAGAAGCTTACGGCGAAGCAGTTTCAAATGCTTTTTTCAATAACTTCATGCAATATTTGCCTGATTTTATTGTTAATCAGATGTACATAGATGGAGCATATCATCATCCAACATTTTTATATGAATCGGTGTGGAATATAATTATCTTTATTTTACTTTTAGTTTTACGACGAAAAGTAAATCCAAGAAGAGGAGAAATATTCCTAACTTATGTGATTGGTTATTCGATTGGAAGATATTTCATCGAAGGTATGCGTACCGACAGTTTATATATTATTGGTTCACTAAGAACAGCACAAGTGATATCAATTATCTTAGTTATTGTCTGTGTAGGTATCATGATTTATCGTCGAAAAACAAATATGGTAAACCGTAGATATAACGGTAAAAAAATATAATGAAGTAATAGATCGTCAAGGGAAGAAGAGAAAGCGGTATAAAACAAAGTTTATGAATCGAATGGATATTAGGTAAAGTTATTTTTCCGTTCATGGTGTTTGAATCGGCTGTGCAATATCTATTAGTAGTTAGAATTGCTTAGCTAGTTAGTTACGTGATTAATAAATGATGTAGCGTTATCTTGTTAATGGTCATGCTGTCATTTTTCTGTGAATGTAGGTTGGGTGGAGCGAACATCGAGTAGATTAGCTCCATCCACTTGTTTGTTAATAATGAATAACAATGTCTCGATGATTTTAGTTTGTCGGTCTTTTTATTGGCTTAGCAGTGATGGATACAATAAATAAAAAGAAGATAGGGTTTTAAGAAAACATGTATTCAGTATTTATATTTTTAATTCATCATACAGAGTTATGAAACACGCTGATTTTTATACTATTAGGTATACCTGCTTGATCACTTTTATTACTACAATTATTTTTACGATAATACTCAGATATATTTAGAATAGGAAATAACAATTACAAGTTAGAAAGGAAGTTATGGAACGTGAGCATATGTACAATTCTTTTTGATTTAGATGGAACATTGATTGATACGAATGAGCTAATTATTACTTCATTTAAACATACGTTAGAAAAACATACAGGAAAAGTTTATGAGCGAGAAGACATCCTTCCATTTATTGGACCTCCGCTACTGGAAAGTCTGCAGCAAGTGGACCCTGAGCAGGCCGAAGCAATGATGGCTACCTATCGAGTACATAATATTGAAAATCATAAAAAATATGTTGCTGCTTATCCAACCGTGATAGAAACGATAGAAACATTGAAGCGCAACGGATATCAATTAGGAATTGTGACGACAAAAATACGAGATACAGCTGAATTAGGTTTGAAAATAACAGGTTTATATGATGCATTTGATTGTGTGATTGGGTTAGATGATGTGACAAATGCAAAGCCACACCCTGAACCAATTATCAAGGCATTAACAAAGCTGAATGCCAATCCAGAGCATGCGCTAATGGTTGGTGACAATTATCATGATATTGAAGCTGGACAAAATGCAGGAGTTAAAACAGCTGGTGTTGCTTGGTCGATTAAAGGAGAAACCACGTTAGCTGAATATCAGCCTGATTATATGCTTAAGGAAATGAAAGATTTATTAACAATACTTGAGGTGTGATACATGCGGAAAACATATCGTTACAAAGTTGATGGTGCAAACTCTTTATGGCACGTTTATCAAACAGTTCCGTTCTTAAAAGTAATAAAAAACTTTATGATTATTCAACTTGCACGATATACCCCTTTCCTATCAGTGAAAAATTGGTTATATCGAAAATGTTTACGAATGAAAGTAGGAGAGCGAACTGCTTTTGCTTTAATGGTGATGCTCGATATTATGTTTCCAGAACGAATTACGGTTGGGGAAAACACAGTGATTGGCTATAACACAACAATTCTAGCACATGAATATTTAATTAAAGAATACCGATTAGGTGATGTGAGAATCGGAAATGAAGTAATGATAGGTGCTAACTGTACCATTTTACCTGGTGTCACCATCGGTAATCGAGCGATTGTGGCAGCAGGAACGATTGTACATAAAGATGTCCCATCCGGTGAATTTGTTGCTGGAAATCCAATGCGTACAGTTTATACAGCTGAACAAATGCAAGAACGAGTGGAACAAGATTAGTTGCTGTATTGTTAAAACATACTTCATGTGTCTTAACTAGACAAATGAGATGACAATATAAAGAGGTGTAAAAGAGATGGCGTTCTCAAATGTTGATCGTGATAAAACAACAAGCTTTCTTTCAAGTGAAAGATTTGATGTATTAGTAATTGGTGGCGGCATTACAGGTGCTAGTATTGCTTTAGATGCAGCGTCTCGAGGGATGAAAACAGCTGTGGTGGATATGCAAGATTTTGCTGCGGGCACATCTAGTCAACCGATTACATTAACTGATGATGGGCTGCATTATCTTCAGTACCGTGAAGCAAAAGTAGCATCGGAGATCAATAGGGAGAGAGCAATTCTATGTAAAAATGCACCACATGTTGTAAAGCCAGAAAATATATTGCTACCAATATATCAATATGGACATTTAAATAAGTGGCACACTGGTATTGGATTAACGATATACGACCGTTTAACAGGTGTTAAAAAGAAAAAACGGCATAAAATGCTTTCTAAACTAGAAACATTAGAAAAAGAACCAATGCTTTCTAAAAATCAATTAGTAGGAGCAGGTTATTATATTGAATACAACATAGATCATGCTCGCTTAACGATTGAAGTGTTAAAAAAAGCGGTACAACTTGGTGCAACTGCTTTGAATTATATGAAAGTTGTTCAATTCATTTACAATGAACAAGGACAAGTGATTGGTGTAGAAACAGAAGATCAAATCACAGGCGAAAACGTCACTATATATGCAACGAAAATAGTTAATGCAACAGGACCATGGCACGATGTTGTAAAGGAACTAGATCAGTCCCAGCAAGAAAAGCCACTTAATTTGATGAAGCGTCTGTATCTCGTAATTGATCAAAGTAAACTGCCATTAAAACAAGCACTATATTTTGAACATACGGATGGCAGAATGATTTTGGTTATACCAAAGGAAAATAAAATACATATAGAAACAACAGACATTCCCTATAATGATGATGTTGCTAATCTTGTTTTGGAAGAAGCGGATTGTCTTTATTTGTTAGATGCCATAAACCAGGCATTTCCTAAAGTAAAACTTTCCATCAATGATGTCGTATCCAGTTGGGCACGTGTAAGTACCTTATACCCTGCTAGGGGAAAGACTGCTAATAAATCATCGAATAAAGATGGAATCACGTGTACGAAGTCAGGGCTTATTTCGGTTACAGGTGGTAAACTTACATCCTATCGAAATATAGCAGAAAAGGTCATCGATCGTATCGCTAGACAATTTAAAAAGGAAAACGGCATTCTTTATTCTTCATCTGAAACGAAGTCGATCGCTATAGCTGGTGGAGAAGTGGATGGATCGATAGGTTTTGATCGCTTTAAGCAACAGCAGTTACATCAAACAGATCTCCCTATTAGTCATGATAAAAAAGCATTATATATTGACCGTTATGGAAAAAACGTAGAGAAAATTTGGGTGAATTATACAAAATATTATGAAGAAGCTAATCACTTCCAAGTTGATCCGCTTGTCTTTGCTGAGTTAAAGTATTCTTTAGAAGAAGAATCTATTTATATGCCGCTAGACTTTTTTGATCGACGTACCGGAACTGTTTATTTTGATTCGAAGGCTGTTATGGAAAATGGGATAGGTGTATTAGATTTTTTAAGTGAACAACTGTATTGGAACAAGGAAGAAATCGCCTATTATAAACGAGAATTACAACTTGCTTGCCAACAAATTAAACGATAGTCAAAGCCTCTACGACTATGTGATTTGATTAAATTCCTAGAAGTAATATAAACGATAAATAGAAATGACCGAACTGTATCAATCATGGTTCGGTTATTTTTGTTAAGGAGAAGAAATGTGATCGTTCCACTGTTCTAACAAGGCATCAATAAAAGTAAACAAATCTACGCTATCCCTATAAAAAAGATGTAATGACCTTGAATCGCATTCAAATTTACTAAAAGCTTAGACATTGCTCTTGTTTTGTTGTTAGGAAGAATCAAATAATGCTCATGACTTAGCTTTCGGTTGAAATCGTACATGGAACAGATAGAAACGTGTAGGAAGATAGTAGAATATGTGGTATACTTCAAACGGTATGATTGGTCCTTAAATCAAGAGGGAGGCATATAAAATTACACAAGATAATAATAGCATGGAATCATCCGTAAATAATGTCATTCCTTTTATTCCTGAGGGCGATTTTTATTTTTCTAAAGGTGTTCAAGCTTTTCAAAAAAGAAAATTCGATATTGCTTTAAAATGGTTTAAAAAAGCGACAGAGGCTGATCCAACAGAACCGTTGTATTCGTGTCAAATGTCGGTTGTATATACAGAGATTGGTGCATACCATGCTGCCAACCAAATTTTAACAGAGGTAATTAAAAAACAAGGAGAAGCATATCTAGATTGCTATTATTTGATTGCAAATAATTACGCACATTTAGGTTTATTGCGCGATGCAAAAAAGTACGCAACCATTTATTTGGAAAAAGACCCTGAAGGTGAATTTAAAGAAGAAACAGAACAATTGCTCTCAGTTTTAGAATTAAGCGAAGAAGATATAGAAGATGATGATTGGTTAGTTGAGGAAGAAGATGAGTTATTGATTTATCAAGAAACTGCATTTTATCATTTGGAACGAAAAGACTGGAAAAAAGCTTTACCACTCCTACAAGAGATGATGACTCTTTTTCCTGACCATATGACTGCTAAGCATGAATATGCCTATGCCTTATTCTTTTCTGGTGAGCGTAAGGAAGCAGTACGCTTAGAGGAACAATGGTTGAAAAAACAGCCCACTTCTATCTTTATTCTAACAAACTTAATGATGTTTTATTACGAACAAGATGAACAAGAAAGGCTTAATCAAATAAAGCAGTCATTAATTAATCTTTTTCCTATTCATGAACAACAAAAGCTACGTATAGCTATTGCTTTTGCGCATGTTGGCTGTGACGCGATCGCATATTCTCGTTTTCTTTTATTGTCTAAAAAACAGTTAAGAGGACACATTAATTATTATAGATATTTTTCTAAAGTAGCTTATTTTGTTGGAGATGAACAAAGAGCTCGACGTATATGGGAAGAAGGAAGTATGCTTTATTCGATCTTAAAAATAGAGCCAGCTCCTTGGCACCAACCGAAAAAATAGCTACGGCTATATAACTGAGCATATTGTTGGACGTTCGGATATAAAAATACGATAATGGGTATATTAGTTAGTTGATTTTACACAAGGAAATAGCTTATGGTGCAAGCATTGTGATCGATTCATAACAATATGTGTGTATCGAAATGCCTATTCTTTTAAGTTTTTAAAATGAAATCAAGTTTTACTATTATCGAAAGGATGAAAAAATAATGTCAGAAGAAAGAATTTATGATGTGATCATAGCAGGGGCGGGACCTGCAGGAATGACTGCTGCTGTTTATACTTCACGTGCCAATCTAGACACATTGATGTTAGAACGAGGAATTCCAGGTGGGCAAATGGCTAATACAGAAGATGTAGAAAACTACCCTGGATATGAAAGCATTCTTGGCCCAGATTTATCGAACAAAATGTTCGAGCACTCTAAAAAATTTGGGGCAGCATATGCTTACGGGGATATTAAAGAAGTGATTGATGGAAAAGAATACAAAACGGTTGTGACAAGTTCAAAAGAATATAAAACGAGATCACTTATCATTACAACGGGTGCTCAATACAAAAAATTAGGTGTGCCTGGTGAAGAGGAATTAAGTGGTCGAGGTGTGTCTTACTGTGCGGTTTGTGATGGTGCCTTTTTCAAAGATAAAGAGTTATTGGTTATTGGTGGAGGTGATTCCGCTGTCGAAGAAGGTGTTTATTTAACACGTTTCGCTAGTAAAGTAACTATTGTCCATCGTCGTGATGAACTTCGGGCACAAAACATTCTTCAAGAACGTGCATTTGCTAATGAAAAAGTAGATTTTATTTGGGATACAGTCGTTAAAAAGATTAATGAAAAAGATGGAAAAGTTGGTAGCTTAACGCTGTACAATAAAAAAACAGGTGAAGCCTATGATCACCCAACTGATGGTACTTTTATTTATATCGGAATGAACCCGTTGAGTGAGCCATTCAAATCACTAGGTATTACAAACGAAGAGGGATATATTCCAACAAATGAGCAAATGGAGACATCTGTTCCAGGCGTATTTGCTGCAGGAGATATTCGAGAGAAAGAGCTTCGTCAAATTGTTACTGCAACAGGGGATGGAAGTATTGCAGCACAAGCAGCGCAATCTTATATTGAAGATTTAAAAGAATCATTAAAAGCTGTTCAATAGATTGTAAATAAGATGAAACTAGAACGTAATTGCATCTTAATGCCCCTGTAACACCGACGAAACATAAAAGCGGTATAATACAATCAATTAATTATTTAATTAATTGACCCCCTTTTTTTAAAATAAATTGTTGCACAGGCGAATGAGCCTGTGTATTTTTTTTGTTAATAATGATCAGTAAATCAAGTTAGATAGAAAAGCTTATATATAGTATAATGATTACATATTGTTTAGAAATGAGTGAATAGTATTGCAACGTGTAACAAATTGTATTTTGAGACATAAAAATCACATATTGTTATTACAAAAGCCGAGTAAAGGTTGGTACGCAATGCCTGGTGGAAAGATGGAACAAGGTGAAAATATTAAAGAATCTGTTACAAGAGAATTTAATGAAGAGACAGGTTTGTATCTAATTGAGCCACAATTAAGAGGGGTTTTTACTATGGTAAAAACGGAATCAAATACAGTAAAAGAATGGATGATGTATACTTTTCTTTGCGATCGCTTTGAAGGTGAATTGTTGGAGCAATCGAAAGAAGGTAAATTAGAGTGGGTACCTATCGAGGAAGTGTCAAAACTACCGACTGCTCCAAGTGATAAGTTTATTCATCATCATTTGTTGCAAGACGAAACTATATTATATGGCTCATTTGAATATGGATCGGATTATCAATTAACTGATTATAGATTTAATTAATCCGTTATAAGAGGAGAGGGATCATGTCAAACAAGCAAGAAACAAAACTGGTTATTATAACAGGAATGTCAGGTGCTGGTAAAACAGTAGTAGTGCAGAGTTTTGAAGATTTAGGCTATTATTGTGTTGATAATTTGCCGCCCGCATTATTGCCTAAATTTCTAGAGTTAATGAAAGATGCAAGTAACAACATTCGTCAAGTTGCATTAGTGATTGACTTACGTGGAAGAGAGTTTTTTGATAAACTATTTGATGCACTAGATCACTTGGCAAATGCAGATTGGCTGGAAGAACAAATTTTATTTTTAGATGCTGAAGATGAAACATTAGTGTCACGCTATAAAGAAACAAGACGTTCTCATCCGCTTGCACAGGATGGATTGCCATTGAACGGTATTTTACAAGAGCGAGCGATGTTAGATGAATTAAGAGGTCGTGCACAACATTTTATTAATACAACTAATTTAAAACCGAAACAGCTTCGAGAGCAAATTGTAGAAAAATATAGTGAGTCAGAACAAGAAATTTTTTCAATTCATGCTTTATCTTTTGGATTTAAATATGGGTTACCGATAGATGCAGATTTAGTGTTTGATATTCGATTTTTACCAAATCCTCATTATGTTGAGGTGTTACAGCCATTAACAGGATTAAATTCAGAAGTATCCTCATATGTTTTAAAATGGACAGAGACACAGAAGTTTTTAGATAAAGTAACTGATTTGTTAAGCTTTATGCTCCCACAGTATAAAAGAGAAGGGAAAAGTCAATTGGTCATTGCGATTGGTTGTACTGGGGGGCAACATCGATCAGTAACAATTGCAGAATATCTGAAAAACTATTTCTCTGGTCAGTACGTGACACATGTGACACATAGGGATATTGACAAAAGGAAGGGTCATTAACCAAGATGGATAAGCAGAAAAATATTGTAGTGCTAGGTGGAGGAACTGGAATGCCGGTGCTGTTACGTGGATTAAAGGAATATCCGATTAATTTATCGGCTATTGTCACGGTGGCAGATGATGGTGGAAGCTCTGGGCGTTTGCGGACAGAGATGTCAATTCCAGCGCCAGGAGATATACGTAATGTCATTGCTGCAATGTCTGAAGTAGAGCCGATGTTGTTAAAGTTATTTCAACATCGATTCAAAAATGGGAATGGTTTATCTGGGCATTCAATGGGTAACTTATTGTTAGCTGCTATGACTTCTGTAACAGGTGATTTTTATAATGGAATAAAAGAGATATCGCGTGTATTAAATGTTAAAGGTAATATTTATCCCATTGCAAATCAAAATATGTTTTTACATGCAGAAATGGAAGATGGAGAAATCATTGCTGGTGAATCCAATATTCCTCTTGCAAATAAGCCAATTAAACGAGTGTTTTTACAGCCGGATCCAGTGTTACCACTACCTGAAGCAATCTATGCAATTAAACAAGCGGATTTAGTCGTAATTGCTCCGGGTAGTCTGTATACTTCAACGATGCCTAATTTAGTAGTACCTGAAATTGGTGATGCTTTACGTCAAGCAAAAGGAAAAGTAGTTTATGTATGTAATGTGATGACTCAAGCGGGTGAAACAACACATTATACTGCTGCAGATCATATTCAAGCGATAGAGGATCATGTTGGAACAGGATGTATCGATTCTGTTTTAGTACATAACAAGCCAATAGAAGATGAATATCGTAAAAAGTATGCTGAAGAAAATGCATTACCAGTTGTTTATGACACGGATCGTTTAATTGAGATGAACTTAGAAATCATTGAAGCGAATATCATTGATCATTCAAAAAAAATGCTCCGCCATGATACCGGTAAAGTAGCCAAATTACTTTATTCTTTGGTATGAGGAGAAGATATAAGTAAGACGGGAAGGTGAAAATCATGTCTTTTGCATCCGAAATAAAAAAAGAATTGACCCAAATTGAGAACAAGAAATGTTGTGATGAAGCTGAACTTGCAGCATTAATTCGGATGAATGGAGCAATCTCAGTGTCTAAACAAGCATACGTTTTAGATGTTCAAACAGAGAATGCCGCTATTGCTCGTCGAATCTATACTATATTAAAAGCATTGTATGATTATCCAGTAAAATTACTTGTTCGTAAAAAAATGAAATTGAAAAAAAACAACGTATATATTGTACGAATTACTGAAGGCTCCCGTAAAATATTGGCTGAGTTAGGAATTCTTGAAGAGACCTTCTCATTAGTTCGCACCATTTCATCGAAGTATTTGAAAAAGAAATGCTGTAAGCGTGCTTATTTAAGAGGAGCGTTTCTAGCGGGAGGTTCTGTTAATAATCCTGAAACCTCATCGTATCATTTAGAAATTGCAAATGCTTATCAGGAGCACAATGACTCATTATGTGAGTTAATGAATTCTTTTCAATTACATGCTAGAAAATTAGAGCGAAGAAATGGTTATATTTCATACATTAAAGAAGCAGAAAAAATTACAGAGTTTTTAAATTATGTTGGTGCACATCAAGCGTTACTGAAATTTGAAGATGTTCGTATTATGCGAGATATGCGTAATTCTGTTAATCGACTTGTTAACTGTGAAACAGCGAATTTGAATAAAACAATTGGTGCAGCTTTTCGACAAGTAGAAAATATTAAATTTATTGACCGGACCGTTGGCTTAGAAGCGCTACCTGATAAATTACAAGAAATTGCAAGATTACGTGTCCAACACCAAGATGTGTCACTGAAAGAATTGGGTGAACTGATTAGTGGAGGAAAGATAAGTAAATCTGGCATCAATCATCGTTTGAAAAAAATTGACCAATTTGCGGAAAAACTAAAGAAGGAACAAATAATTCAATAAAATTAGGCTCGGGGCAACCTGGGTCTATTTTTTATACATTGCAAATATCAGCGAACATGTCAAATGTATTTACCTGTGTAGATTTTTTGAAAAATAATCGTTAAATATGTATTGATTAAATATCCAATTAGACATGCAGATATGCGCTCATTTATCATCAAAGTTGTGTAAGTTTTAGTGATAAATGTTAGAAACAGAGTGTGATTTAACCAAAAAAGAGACGATCTAAAAGGATTGATAGAAAAATTATAAAAAGCCTAAACTTTACAAAAAGATTTAGGCTAGCGCGCCCGGAGGGATTCGAACCCCCGACTCATGGTACCGGAAACCATTGCTCTATCCCCTGAGCTACGGGCGCATTTATTTTTATAGAAAGTTAAGCGAACAAGAACTATTATAACGGATATGCTGTATTAATTCAATTGTTTCGTTATTTATGAAAAAAGTGACAGATTAACAAATAAGTAAGGGAATGAACAAGTTGATCATCAAAATAAAATAAAATTCTCCTCATATCGATTCATATATTGACTTCTTATCTGTTATAATAAGGAGTAAGGTTTATTTCCCTAACGACATGGGTACGATACAAATAGTAATGATTTAATAAAAGTCAACAACATATGTGTTTTGTTTGACCTTTATTGACCAATTAGGTACTATGTACATAGAAACATTATTTCACTAGATAAAGTGATGATTTTGAAGGAGGCAGATGTTCAAATGAATTTAATACCAACAGTAATTGAACAAACCAATCGTGGAGAACGTGCATATGATATTTATTCTCGCTTATTAAAAGATCGTATTATTATGTTAGGTAGTGCGATTGATGACAACGTAGCAAACAGCATTGTTGCACAACTACTTTTCTTAGAAGCAGAAAGCCCAGATAAAGATATTTCTATTTACATCAATTCACCGGGTGGTTCCATCACTGCAGGAATGGCAATTTATGATACGATGCAGTTTATTAAGCCAAATGTATCGACCATCTGTGTAGGAATGGCGGCATCGATGGGTGCATTCTTGCTAGCAGCTGGCGAACCTGGAAAACGTTATGCGTTACCAAACAGTGAGGTAATGATCCACCAACCATTGGGGGGGACACAAGGGCAAGCTTCTGATATTCAAATTCATGCGAATCGAATTATTGAAATGCGTAAGAAGTTAAATCAAATCCTTTCTGAACGAACTGGGCAACCACTTGAAGTGATTGAAAAAGATACAGATCGTGATAATTTCATGATTGCAGAAAAGGCGAAAGAATATGGTTTAATTGATAAAGTGATGGAAAAAAAGCCTACTGAATAGTAAGGTATAAAAAAGAGGCTAGGACATAACACTATTTCTTATTTAAAAATCTGAACGATTAATTTCCTTGCAACAGAATAAACACCGCTGTGGAAATATACTCGCTTTCCGCAGGCACGGCTTCAGCTTGCGCTATTCCTGCAGGAGTCTCGTATATTTCCACAGCTAATTTATTTGCTCGAAAAAAAGACGGATAATAATCCTTGAACAAGGAATTATTATCCGTTTTCTACTGCCTCTTATTTAGTTTTGTCCCGGCCCCTTTTAATATGAATTAATTCTGTGAGTATCTTTTCTTTTTTTTGAAAATGCAACTAATGTTTCAATTGCCTCTTGATCTTCATTTTCGTTAGCAATTAAATAAATTGTCACACCTTTTTTTATTCACTATAATAATCCCATCATACTTTTATCATTCACACGAAGTTTATCTTGTTATGTAAAGAAATCAGACGCGAATACATTTACTTTGTGCACAAATAATGTGATTGATTCATCATTTAACCTTGGTGCAATACCAACTAGCACTTTTATCTCCTTTCAGTTAGAAAAGCTAACATATACAATACTTTGGTTGATGAACCGTACAAGAAAATGATAGTAGCTGACGTTTCCATCCGAAATGATATTGCACACTTTCCGCAAATTAATGTATAGCTCGCTAATTAAATTGGAATAACTAAAGAATAGAAGAAAAGAAAGGTGTGTCACGATGGAGAAACAAAATTTTCAAGCAGAGCTTGATAAGATAAGTCATATGTTGCAACATGCGCAGCAGATGATCATAGAAGCACAAGGGAAAAAAACGGAACTAAGTGGGTCAGTTATACAATTGGAAGAAATAGAAACACAACTAGAGCAAACCAAGCATAGTGAAGAGATGCAATCTAACTCACAGTATCAACAAGCTTGGGAACAATTGCATGATCTTAGAAGAAGTATTAATCATTATCTTCAATAAATGTAAAAAGCAAAGCTAACGTCGATAGATAACGCTAACTTTGCTTTTATTTATGTGGGATATATAGTATGAAAGTTGTTTGCATGCCTATTTTGATTCCAATTTTATGATAAAATTAATGAAAAAATAGATATTAAAGTGGAGTGGATAAACTTGAAAACAGAAAAAGAAAAAATGATTGATGGAGAACTATATAACCCAGCAGACCCTGTTCTTGTAGCGGATAGATTATTTGCCCGCAAACAAATGCAAGCGTTTAACAATGCTCCGTTCAATGAACACGAAAAACGAATCAATATATTAAAAAATATGCTAGGCTATACAGGGGAGCAGATTAACATTGAACCATCCTTTAAGGTTGATTACGGATATAATATCTATGTAGGTGAGAATTTTTACGCAAATTTTGATTGTACGATACTTGATGTAAGTGAAGTAAGGATTGGGGATAATTGTATGCTAGCGCCTGGGGTGCATATGTACACTGCCACCCATCCACTTGATCCGATTGAGCGTAATTCTGGTAAAGAATTAGCGAAACCAATATTAATCGGTAACAATGTTTGGATTGGTGGAAGAGCAGTGATAAATCCTGGAGTCGTCATTGGTGACAATGTTGTTATTGGTTCAGGATCTGTTGTAACAAAAGATATACCTGATGATGTCGTTGTCGCCGGGAATCCTGCGGGAATTGTTAAAAATATATTTAATTAAAAAATCAGTACATAGCATGAATCGCTCAAACGAATCATATGATAGCTGTTGGCAAGATAATGCAGCAACAGATACGTAAAAAAAGTTTAGGGAGTGATAGCTTGTATATAGACGAAATGAAGCATTTACAATTGTATAGCACACTTTCTTTAAAAATGGTGGAAGACCGCTTGTTAATCAATGCTGATTTTTCAGATGAGTTTATGAAAGAGAATAGACTAATACAACCTTTCTTTTATGTAACCATTTATGCTCGTGGTGGAGAGAGAGTTAGATTAATAGATGAACAAACAACAGCCATATACAATTTGTTCAAATCGAACTTTTCCACATCTAGTTACCAACAGTTAATTCAATTTGCTATGAGGCATTCTAAACAATTTCGTCATAAAGCTAATTAAATATTTCTAATGTAACCTGCATTTTTAAAAATCATCTACACATAATATTAGTGGAGGTGATTTATTTTGACTAAACATAGTAAAAATAAGCCGGTCGATATAAGTGATGAACAAGCGATTAAAGGAACATTACCCAATCAGTTTGATCATGAGTTTGCAAACGAGCCGCTCACAGAAAATGAAAAACAACATAATAAAAAAACAAAAAAGAGACAATAACATTTTGTACAAATTTATCAATTGAACAAATAAATGATATTAAATTAAATAAAACACATGATAAAATGAATGTTTTCTCACTATTATGAAAGGTTATTCCTAGCTTTCTGTCATTTGCTAAGTGACATGTTTTATCATATAACTAAAGTATCACATCATTTGGAGGCGTATGTATGGTATTAGAAAATGATCAATCTGTTTTGGAACTGCATATAAAAATGCAACAGCAAGAACAGACAATTGCTCAATTAGTTTCTATCATTGCATCATCCAATCGACGTTTAGATGAACTAGAGAAAAAGCAAAATATAATGGAGCGTTCCGTTTTACCTCCTTGCTCCACTTCATCTTATTTTGCATAATGATACATTTCATACGTCTTCGAGCAAGCATCATTTATCCCCTGAATGGTGCTTGTTTTTGAGTGAGAATTCAAGAAAAAGATTTCGTTTTGTGATATTTAGGTATATAATGGGGTGGAGGTTGTTTACTTCTAGATTATAACTTCAAAAAGTATTGATTTATGGGGGTGAGTGGATGAAATACGTTTACTGGGTATTAATTTCACTTCTAATTCTTTGGGAAACAAATGCATTGCAAGACATTTTTGAGTTTTCGTATTTTTGGCAATATACAGCCAATGTTTTATTCATCGGATATTTTGCTTATCTTTTACAGATTGATATGCCAATAACTATCAAACAAAAATATCAGCTTTTTAAAAACTAAAAATAGAATTAGCAGATGATATTCTTCTTTAAAGTAGACAGGCTTATACTTTAAAAGAAGAATATTTTTACATACTTTGTGTACTTTTTAGGTGTAAAAGTGTAACATCAAAGTAACAATTTCTTTAGAACTTAAGACATATTTTCTTAAGCAATAGGGTATTGTAAAAGTACTTAAAAAAATTACTACTGTTATAGTGGGAAAATATATGCAAGGTGGAGGGATGATGG
The DNA here is from genome assembly GCF_044383835.1 of Paraliobacillus sp. JSM ZJ581. Lineage (NCBI taxonomy): Bacteria > Bacillati > Bacillota > Bacilli > Caryophanales > Bacillaceae > Paraliobacillus > Paraliobacillus sp. JSM ZJ581. The sequence goes on along the minus strand of NZ_JBISEP010000017.1, from coordinate 17,134 downwards.
AATGACATTTGGTCAATCAAAGACGAGAAAAGTAGTTATTATCGGTGCGGGTTTCGTTGGATCAAGCTATGCTTATTCATTAGTCAATCAAGGAATTGTTAATGAGTTAGTATTAGTTGATCTAAATAAAGAACGTGCAGAAGGCGAAGCTCGTGATTTAAATCATGGAATGCCATTTGGTTTCCCGATGAGAATTCGTTCAGGTGACTATGAAGAATGCAAGAATGCAGATTTAGTTGTTATTACAGCGGGTGCGAATCAAGGGCCTGGAGAAACACGATTAGACCTAGCACACAAAAACGCAAAAATTATGCAAGGTATTGTTAATAGTATTATGGATAGTGGCTTTAATGGTATCTTACTTGTTGCAACGAATCCAGTCGATCTACTGAGTCATGTGGCATTAGAAGTATCAGGCTTGCCACAAGAACGTGTAATAGGATCCGGTACAATTTTAGACACAGCGAGATTTCGCTATCTATTAAGTGAATATTATCAAGTCGATTCTCGTAATGTCCAAGCATATATAATAGGTGAGCACGGTGACTCAGAGCTACCAGTTTGGAGTCATGTGCAAATTGGAGGAGTACCACTGAAGGATTACGGTAATATAGAAAATATTGAGAAAGATAAGGATATGACACAACTCTTTGAAAATGTTCGAGATGCGGCTTATCATATTATTGAGCGAAAAGGAGCAACATATTATGGTATCGGACTTGGACTCGCAAGGTTAACAAGGGCCATACTATATAACGAAAATTCGATTGTTACAGTCTCAACATTATTTGAAGGCCAATATGGTATTGAGAATGTATACTTAGGCATGCCAGCAATTGTTAATGAGTATGGCATAAGAGAAGTGTTAGACCTTGACCTAAGCAAAACAGAACTAGAGCAACTTTATCATTCTGCTAAAGTGTTAAAAGAAATTACTGAGAAAATCATACCGACTGTAAACTGACAATCTATAAAAATGTAAAGATGCTAAAATATCCGATTCTTTTTAAGGTTGAGTCGGATATTTCGGCTACTAATGATTTAAATATGTTTCAATTTTATAAAATTAATTTACATAGAAATTAGTTGAGTAAATGGAATGCATCTGCTACAATAAAAGTTGTAGAGATTTTTTTGCTGTAAGTGGGACAAAAATTGGCTAGAAGGGACGTTTTAATCCCGGTTGACTGTATAAAGGAGTTAAAACATGAAGAATTGGATCGACGTTCAAAAAAAATTGTTCCCAGATTTGCTTGAAGTGATGCAGCGAAGATATAAAATTCTACATTTTATTCATGTATTAGAGCCTATTGGTCGTCGAAGCCTAGCAGAACATGTTCATATGAAAGAGCGGATTGTTCGAACTGAAATTGATTTTCTTAATCGTCAAGCATTACTTGAGATTACAACAAAAGGAATGAAAGTTACTAATGCTGGTTATCAAGTTTTGCAAAAACTGGAAGTGTTTATGAATGATCTTTTTGGTTTTGATGTGTTAGAAAAGCAAATAAAGGACACATTAAGCTTAGAACATGTTTTCATTGTTCCTGGAAATAGTGACGAAGATAAATTGGTCAAGCAAGAGTTGGGCAAAGCTACAGTAGACTATTTAAAGTCGATCTTACAGTCTAGTCAAACGATTGCAGTCACAGGTGGGACAACAATGGCGACTGTAGCAGAAATGTTACGCCCATCAAATGATATCCTTGATTGCTTATTTGTTCCTGCACGTGGTGGACTTGGTGAACGAGTAGAAAACCAGGCAAATACGATTTGTTCAGAAATGGCAAAGAAAGTAAATGGTGAGTATCGTCTATTATATGTACCAGATCCATTAAGTGAAGAAACATATCAATCGATTATAGAAGAACCGTCTGTAAAAGAAATATTACAAGTTATTCGTCAAGCGGACATTGTGGTTCATAGTATTGGTGATGCAGATACGATGGCGAAACGTCGAAAGGCATCTAAAGAGGTTTTACATAAGATTCAATCGGGTAATGCAGTTAGTGAGGCTTTTGGTTATTATCTCAATGATAATGGGGAAGTAATTCATAAAGTTCGAACAGTAGGAATGCAATTAGAAGATTTGTCTAAAATAAAAGATGTCATCGCAGTTGCAGGTGGCAAATCTAAAGCAAAGGCAATTCATTCCTATTGTAAGCAAGAGAAGAGTAACGTGCTCATCACAGATGAAGCTGCAGCAAAAGAGTTAATAAAGGGTTTTTCCCTTTAAATATAATAAGCATTATACAAGGAGGAACTAAGAATGACTGTAAAAGTAGGTATTAATGGTTTTGGTCGCATCGGCCGTTTAGCATTTCGTCGTATCCAAGAGGTAGAAGGTATTGAAGTGGTAGCTATCAATGATTTAACAGATGCTGATATGCTAGCTCATTTATTAAAATATGATACTACACAAGGACCTTTTAAAGGTGATGTAGCTGTTAATGATGGTTACTTCACTGTGAATGGTAAAGATGTAAAAATTCTTTCTAACCGTAATCCTGAAGAATTACCTTGGGGAGACTTAGGTGTAGAAATCGTTCTAGAATGTACTGGTTTCTTTGCTACAAAAGAAAAAGCTGAACTACACCTTAAAGGTGGAGCAAAACGTGTTGTTATTTCTGCACCAGGTGGAAATGATGTACCAACTGTAGTATACAACGTTAACCACGATATCCTTAAAGGCGATGAAACAGTAATTTCTGCTGCTTCTTGTACAACAAACTGTTTAGCTCCAATGGCTAAAGTTTTAAATGATCAATTTGGTGTTGTAGAAGGTTTAATGACAACTATTCACGCATACACTGGTGACCAAAATACACTTGATGCACCACATGCAAAAGGTGACTATCGTCGTGCACGTACAGCAGCTGGTAACGTTGTTCCAAATACAACAGGTGCTGCGAAAGCAATTGGCCTAGTAATTCCTGAATTACAAGGGAAATTAGATGGTGCTGCACAACGTGTTCCGGTACCAACAGGTTCACTTACTGAGTTAGTTTCTGTTTTAGACAAAAATGTAACAGTTGATGAAGTAAATGCTGCGATGGAAAAAGCAGCGGACGAATCATATGGTTACAACGAAGATATGATTGTTTCTTCTGATATTATTGGAAGCACTTTTGGTTCCATTTTCGATGCTACACAAACAAAAGTAATGGATGTTGATGGTAAGCAATTAGTGAAAACAGTAGCTTGGTATGACAATGAAATGTCTTACACTGCACAACTTGTTCGTACATTAGAGTACTTTGCTAACTTGTAATCACAAAATCAATATTGCTTAGATCCTATTAAGAAGATCGAAAAGCGGGAAGCCATCGCGCTTCCCGTTTTCTATTTATATACTTAAATGTATATTCTATTTAGAAAATAGAAAATCGATTTACTTGCAGTACGTATTAAACGTATAGCTTAGTGTTTTTGAAAATGGAGGATTAAAAAAATGGCAAAGAAAATTGTTACAGATTTAGCTGTTCAAGGTAAAAAAGTTCTAGTCAGAGCTGATTTTAACGTGCCAATGAAAGACAATAATATAACGAACGATAACCGCATTGTTCAAGCGTTGCCTACGATTAAACATTTAATTAATCAAGGTGCAAAAGTCATCGTTTTCTCTCATTTAGGTAAAGTGAAAGAAGAAGCTGATAAAGAAGGTAAATCTTTAAAACCTGTTGCTGTTCGTTTAGGTGAACTATTAGGCAAAGAAGTTGCTTTTGTTCCTGAGACGCGTGGCGAAAAATTAGAAAATGCAATTGATACATTACAAGATGGTGATGTACTCGTGTTTGAAAACACACGTTTTGAAGATGTTGACGGAAAAAAAGAAAGTAAAAACGATCCTGAGTTAGGTAAATATTGGGCTAGTTTAGGCGATCTATTTGTTAACGATGCATTTGGTACAGCGCATCGCTCACATGCTTCTAATGTAGGGATTGCGTCAAATATTGAAACAGCTGCTGGGTTTTTGATGGAAAAAGAAATTAAGTTCATCGGTGAAGCAGTTGATAATCCGAAGCGTCCATTTGTTGCAATATTAGGTGGAGCAAAAGTTAGTGACAAAATTGGTGTCATTGAGAATCTACTTGATAAGGCAGATAAAGTACTTATTGGTGGTGGAATGGCTTATACATTCTTCAAAGCACAAGGAAAAGAGATTGGTAAATCATTACTTGAAGCAGATAAAGTTGATTTAGCAAAAGATCTACTTGAAAGAGCAAATGGAAAAATTATTTTACCAGTTGATACAAAAGCTGCAGATGATTTTTCTAATGATGCAAACATTTCGACAGTACCATCTAATGCGATTCCTGCTGAATTAGAAGGGCTAGATATTGGTCCGAAAACAGTTGAATTGTTTGAAAAAGAATTAGAAGGCGCACATACCGTTGTCTGGAATGGACCAATGGGTGTATTTGAAATGCCAAACTTCGCTGTTGGTACAGTCGGTGTTTGTGAAGCAATTGCTTCACTAGAAGAAGCGACAACGATTATTGGTGGCGGAGACTCTGCTGCTGCGGCAATGGACTTAGGCTATGCAGATAGATTTTCTCATATTTCTACTGGTGGTGGGGCATCCTTAGAATATTTAGAAGGCAAAGAACTACCAGGCCTAGCAGCAATCAATGATAAATAATATTTGTATAGGCAAATAATAGAGAGGGAGCATATTATGCGAAGAAAAGTAATTGCAGGAAACTGGAAAATGAATAAAGTATCAGCTGAAGCAGAACAATTTGTAGCTGATACAAAAAACAAAATACCACGCTCTGATAAAGTGGAATCTGTTGTATGTGCACCTTTTCCATACCTACAAACATTAGTAAAAGAAAGTGCTGATACTGATTTAGCAATTGCAGCACAAAACATGCACTATGAAGACAATGGTGCATTTACTGGTGAAGTAAGCCCAGCAATGTTGAAAGATATTGGTGTAACTTACGTTGTTTTAGGTCACTCAGAACGTCGTGAATACTTTGCTGAAACAGATGAAACAGTTAACAAAAAAACGCACGCAGCATTCAATCATGGTTTAACACCAATTGTTTGTGTAGGTGAGACTCTAGAGCAACGTGAAAGTAACCAAACAATGGATTTAGTTGCTGATCAAGTGAAAAAAGCATTGGCGAACCTTTCTGAAGACCAAGTAAAAGCAACAATTATTGCTTATGAGCCAATTTGGGCTATTGGAACTGGTAAAACAGCTACTTCAGAGCAAGCTAACGAAGTGTGTGCGCATATCCGTAAAGTAGTTGCAGAAGCTGTATCCTCAGATGCTGCAGAAGCAGTACGTATTCAATACGGTGGTAGTGTAAAACCAGCAAATGTTGATGAACTGCTAGCACAGTCAGACATTGATGGAGCATTAGTAGGTGGCGCAAGCTTAGAAGCTGATTCTTTCTTGAAATTAGTGGAGGCTGGTGCAAAATGAGTCAAGATAAATTAGCGGCTCTAATTATTCTTGATGGATATGCCATCCGTGATGAAGTAAAAGGAAATGCTGTAAAGCAAGCAAACACACCTAATTTCGATCGCTTTTGGAATCAATTCCCACATAATCAATTGACAGCAAGTGGAGAAGCTGTTGGCTTACCAGAAGGTCAGATGGGTAATTCAGAAGTAGGTCATTTAAATATTGGTGCTGGACGTATTGTCTACCAAAGTTTAACACGAGTTAACTTATCTATTCGTGAAGGTGATTTTTTTGAAAATCAAATAATGATAAAAGCGATTAATCACGCAAAAGACAATGATAAAGCACTACATGTGTTTGGGTTATTATCTGATGGCGGTGTACACAGTCATATCGAACATTTATACGCTGTTCTTAAGCTAGCAGCTGATAAAGGCTTGAAAAAAGTGTATGTACACGGGTTTTTAGATGGCCGTGACGTTGGTCAAAAGTCAGCGAAGAAATATATTCAAGCAGCACAGGAAAAGATGAATGAGTATGGTGTGGGTGAATTTGCAACGATCTCAGGCCGTTATTATTCAATGGATAGAGATAAACGTTGGGATCGTGTGAAGAAGGCTTATGACGCCATGGTTTATGGTGAAGGACCGAAATATACAGATCCTTTACAAGTTGTTGAAGATTCTTATGCCAACGAAATTTATGACGAGTTCGTTATTCCTTCTGTTATTACAGGTGAAGATGGGCAACCTAAAGCAACCATTGAAGATAATGATTCAATTATTTTCTATAATTTCCGCCCTGACCGTGCAATACAAATTTCTCGTACATTTGCAAATGAAGATTTCCGAGATTTTGATCGCGGAGATAAAGCACCAAAAGATATTAAATTTGTATGCTTAACACAATTTAGTGAGACAGTAGATGGAATGGTTGCATATGAACCAGTAAATCTTGATAACACGATTGGAGAAGTATTATCACAAAATAGTTTAAATCAATTACGCATTGCAGAGACAGAGAAATATCCGCATGTCACATTCTTTATGAGTGGTGGACGTGAAAAGGAATTCCCTGGAGAAAAACGAATTTTAATTGATTCGCCTAAAGTTGCAACGTATGATTTAAAACCAGAAATGAGCGCTTATGAAGTGACTGATGCGCTATTGAAGGAGTTGGATGAAGGGAATCAAAATGCAATCATTTTGAACTTCGCTAATCCTGATATGGTTGGACATTCTGGTATGCTTGAACCAACTGTGAAAGCAATTGAGACAGTTGATGAATGCTTAGGTAAGATTGTAGATAAAATCCTTGAAAAAGGTGGTCAAGCTATCATTACGGCTGACCATGGTAACTCTGATGAAGTAGTTTCTTTAGATGGTACACCGATGACTGCTCATACAACCAATCCTGTTCCAGTTATCGTAACAAAAGAAGGTATTGAGTTGCGTGAAGGTGGAATTCTTGGTGATTTGGCTCCAACGATGCTAGATTTATTAGATGTAGCACAGCCAAAAGAAATGACAGGTCAATCATTAATTAAAAAATAATCAATTTAAACAAGAAAAAGGAGAGTTAAACATTATGCCATACATTACAGACGTTTATGCACGTGAAGTATTAGATTCCCGCGGTAACCCAACAATAGAAGTAGAAGTTTATACAGAATCAGGAGCTTTCGGATCAGCTTTAGTACCAAGTGGTGCTTCTACTGGTGAACATGAAGCAGTAGAACTACGTGATGGAGATAAAGACCGTTACTTAGGTAAAGGCGTATTAAAAGCTGTAGAAAACGTAAACGAAGCAATTGCTCCAGAACTACTTGGTTTAGACGTTACTCGTCAAGTGGTTATTGATCATTTATTACTTGAATTAGATGGTACAGAAAACAAAGGTAAATTAGGTGCTAACGCAATTCTTGGTGTTTCAATGGCAGTAGCGCACGCAGCAGCAGATCACCTAGGTATGCCATTATACACTTACTTAGGCGGATTCAATGCAACTACACTTCCAACACCAATGATGAACATCTTAAACGGTGGAGAGCATGCGGATAATAACGTAGATATTCAAGAATTCATGGTTATGCCAGTAGGTGCTCCAACATTCCGTGAAGCATTACGTATGGGTGCTGAAATCTTCCATAGCCTGAAAAAAGTACTTAGCTCAAAAGGCTACAACACTGGTGTAGGTGATGAAGGTGGATTTGCTCCTAACTTGAAATCAAATGAAGAAGCACTTTCTACAATCATTGAAGCAATTGAAGCTGCTGGATATAAGCCAGGTGAAGAAGTAAAACTTGCAATGGACGTAGCTTCTTCTGAATTTTACGAAGATGGTAAATACAACCTTAAAGGCGAAGGTGTTGTTCGTACTTCTGCTGAAATGTGTGATTGGTACGAAGAAATGGTTAATAAATATCCAATCATCTCAATTGAAGATGGTTTAGATGAAAATGACTGGGATGGTCATAAATTGCTTCAAGATCGTATTGGAGACCGTGTTCAGTTAGTTGGTGACGATCTATTCGTTACAAACACAAAACGTCTTGCACAAGGTATTGAGCAAGGTGTAGGTAACTCTATTCTTGTAAAAGTGAACCAAATTGGTACACTAACTGAAACTTTCGAAGCAATTGAAATGGCAAAGCGTGCTGGCTACACAGCAGTTATCTCACACCGTTCCGGTGAAACAGAAGATGCTACAATTGCTGATATTGCTGTTGCGACTAACGCTGGTCAAATCAAAACAGGTGCACCGTCTCGTACGGACCGTGTAGCAAAATATAACCAATTACTTCGCATTGAAGACGAATTAGTTGGTACAGCAAAATATGCTGGAAAAAATGCATTTTACAACCTTAACAAATAAGGATTAAATTTAAAAAGATGTACTCTAATCATTAGAGTGCATCTTTTTTTATGCAAACAAAACAAAAAGCTTCAATTCGAATTTGAATTGAAGCTTCTTACATTATTGATTTGTTTTTTCGCGAATAAATGCTTCTACTTCATCAGCTGTATTCATACTTAGTAATTGATCTTTATATGATGCAAGTTCCTTCTTTGAAAGTTCCTTGATTTGTGTACGTGCTGGTAAAATAGATGTCGCACTCATACTGAATTCATCTAAACCAAGTCCAAGAAGGATTGGAATAGCTATAGAGTCTCCAGCCATTTCTCCACACATACCAGCCCATTTACCTTCAGCGTGTGCTGCTTCAATTACATTGTTTACGAGATTTAAAATAGCAGGGTGGTATGGCTGATACAAGTATGATACTCGTTCATTCATACGGTCAGCTGCCATTGTGTATTGAATTAAATCATTTGTACCAATGCTAAAGAAGTCAACTTCCTTAGCAAATTGACGAGCAATTACCGCAGTAGATGGAATTTCTACCATGATCCCTACTTCAATGTCATCAGAAACTTTAACCCCTTCTTTTTGAAGATTTTCTTTTTCTTCAAGTAAAAGTTGCTTCGCTTCACGGAATTCATTCAATGTTGCAATCATTGGGAACATGATTTTTAAATTCCCATAGGTACTTGCTCTTAGCAATGCGCGTAATTGAACACGGAAAATGTCGTCACGCTCTAAGCAAAGACGAATCGCACGGAATCCTAAAAATGGATTCATTTCTTTTGGTAGGTCAAGATAGTTTAATTCTTTATCTCCACCGATATCTAATGTACGAACAACAACCGGTTTATCTCCCATTTGCTCTAGAACAGACTTATATGCTTCAAATTGTTCATCTTCTGTAGGAAGTTCGCTTTTACCCATGTAAAGAAACTCTGTACGATATAGACCGACACCTTCGCCACCATTATTAATAATACCAGTAACATCTTCAGGTGTACCAATGTTAGCAACTAACTCTACATGTGAACCATCAGCGGAAATTGTAGGCTCATCTTTTAATTTGGCCCAGATTTCTTTTTGCTGTTCAAAGTCAGCTTGTTTTTGCTCATACTGTTTAATTGCTTCATCAGATGGATTGATAATAACTTGTCCATCGATTCCATCTACAATAACAATGTCGCCTTCTTTTGCATCATTAGTAATTGTTTTTGTTCCTACCACTGCAGGAATTTCAAGCGACCGAGCCATAATAGCAGAGTGCGAAGTCCGGCCACCAATATTCGTAGTAAACCCTTTAACAAATTGCTTATTCAATTGTGCTGTATCAGAAGGTGTTAAATCTTCTGCAATAACGACAACTTCTTCATCAATAAGTGCTGGATCTGGGAATGATACATTTAAAAGGTGTGCCATAACTCGCTTCGTTACATCTTGAATATCAGCGGCACGTTCACGCATATATTCATTATCCATTGCTTTAAACATATTAATAAACATCGTAGCTGTCTCATCCAAAGCAGATTCAGCATTTACTTTATTTGTTCTAATATTATCTTCCATTGGATTAATTAATTCTGGATCTCCTAATACTAGCAAGTGAGCTGAGAAGATTTCAGCATGTTCATCACCCAAAGTTTTGCGCGCATTTTCTTTAATTATCTCTAATTCTCTCTTAGAAATGTCAAGCGCATCATTTAAGCGTTTTACTTCTGCTTCTACATCATCAATGATCTTTTTTTCAAAAGAAAGATCAGGAGCTTCTAGCTTATAAACTTTAGCAATAGCAACTCCATTTGATGCTGCAATCCCTTTTATAGTAGTCATTAAAAATTACTCCCCTAGTCCTTCTTTTTTAATTAACTCATAAATAGCATCGATAGCTTCTTTTTCATCAGAACCTTCAGCAATAAACTTAACTTCTGCATCCTTAGGAATGCCAAGTGACATAACACCCATAATTGATTTCAAATTAACTGATTTACCATTGTATTCTAGGTTAATATCAGATGAAAAACTGCCCGCCTTATTAACTAACACTGTCGCTGGACGTGCGTGAACTCCTGTTGAATCTGTAATTGTAACAACTTTTTCTGCTGCCATGAAAAAAACCCTCCTGAATAAATAATATTTTATAGGTATACTTCAGTACAATTTTACTCTGTTTTGAGGTGAAATTTCAACAATTACACGAAAAACGATACATAATTGTACTATTTTATAAAAAAGAACGCTTTCATTGTGCCTTTCTTTACATTATACCGCTACTACAATACCATTATATTAAGTTAAAGTCTACTTACATTTTGCGGTAGCGTTCGTCTATTTACTTGTCTATTTATTTGCTCGTGTCAATGTACTGGTACAATAGTTTGTCCAACTTCATTTACTTCTTTTTCAGTTTTTGCTTCTATTTCATTTTTATTCTAATAATTCCTTTAATATTAATAAAATCTGTAGTTGTCGCTTCTAAATCAATTTTTTCTAAGTGTTTCTATTCTAAGTCTTTTTAACAATTAACTTGCTAAACACTGGGAGTTTATGCTACATTATCTTTATGTATTAGTGCGTTATAGGAGGTGTGCGCAACCATGCAAGGAGTTGCGATTACGTTATTAATTGTTGATGCTATAGCACTCATTGTTTTAGTTTTATTACAGTCAGGAAAAAGTGCCGGTTTATCAGGTGCAATTTCTGGTGGTGCAGAACAACTATTCGGAAAACAAAAAGCACGTGGTATTGATGCAGTATTACACCGTGCAACAGTTATTGCAGGAGTATTGTTATTCGTATTAACTTTTTCGGTTGCTTATATTTTATAGTGCATATTAAACCCTCTTATTGTTTTAAGCAATAAGAGGGTTTTTGAATAGAATCAGTTCAGATATTAGGAGAGTAACTTTTTCTTTGCTAAAATATAATGATACAACAAAGTTAGAAAGGAAGAATTTTTGATGAATATAAAAAAACCTCAAGCCTTTACGTTTGAAGAAGGTGATAGAGCGGTATTATTATTACATGGGTTCACAGGACATACTGCAGATGTGCGAATGCTAGCAAGATTTTTACAAAAAAAAGGTTATACAACACATGCACCAATTTACCGTGGACACGGTGGGTCTCCTGATGACTTAATTGGTGTAGGAGCTGCTGAGTGGTGGGAAGATGTGAAAGTAGCATATCAACATTTAAAAGATTTGGGTTATGAAAAGATTGCGGTTGCTGGTCTTTCATTAGGTGGTGTGCTCGGTCTTAAACTTTCTTATTCAGAACGAATCACTGGTGTTGTTCCTATGTGTGCCCCAATGTTTTTTAATCATAGTTCACAGCTCACGAAAGGATTTCAAATTTATGCAAGACAGTACAAACAAGCAGAAGGAAAAGATCGAGACACAATAGATGAGGAAATTAAACAATTGTTGGATCAATCCAATCCATTGTTTCAAGAGCTCGGTGGAATCATTACAGATGTACAGAAGCACGTAGATCAAATCTACACACCGACATTTGTTGTGCAAGCAGAAGATGACCAAATGATTGATATAGCTAGTGCAACATACATTTACGATAATGTTGAATGTGACCTGAAAACAATTAAATGGTATGAAGACGCTGGACATGCGATTACATTAGGCCCGAAAAAAGATGACGTTCATGAAGATATTTATCAATTTTTAGAATCATTAGATTGGTCTTAACCCATAATATAGCTAGACCTGTCTAGTAGAAAGAAGGTGAAAGAATGGAATTTAAACAAATGCAACAATCATTAATGAATTATTTTAAAACAGAAGCGACCAAACCATTAAACGTACAGGAAATTGAAGAAGCTTTATCATTAGAGAACGCTGATGAGTTTAGAATGTTAATGAAGCTACTAAATGAATTAGAGGAAAAAGGAGAATTAGTGCGTACACGAAAAAATCGTTATGGCTTACCAGAGCGAATGAATTTAATTCGTGGACGTATTCAAATGCATGCAAAAGGTTTTGCGTTTTTAATCCCTGATGATGAAAATCAAAGTGATGTGTATATTAATCATTCAGATTTACAATCTGCGATGAATAATGACATTGTGCTTGTACGTGTTGATAATAAAGGTGAGCTTGACCGTCGTTCAGAAGGTGTGGTTATTCGTATTGTTGAACGTGCAACTACACGCATTATTGGTACGTATGAAGATAACGGTAACTTTGGATTTGTTATCGCAGATGATAAACGTATTCCTAACGATATTTTTATACCGAAAAATGCATCGAATGGTGCCGTTACAGGACATAAAGTTATTGTTGATATAACAAGATTCCCAGAAGAAAGAATGAGCGCTGAAGGCGTAGTTGTAGAAATACTTGGTCATAAGAACGATCCAGGTATGGATATTATATCAATCATATACAAACATGGGATTCAGGTCGATTTTCCAGAAGAGGTGTTAGCACATGCAAAGCAAGTACCTGAGGAAATCCAGTCTTCTGAACTGGAAAACAGACGTGATTTGCGTGATGAAACGATTGTGACAATTGATGGTGCAGATGCTAAAGACTTAGATGATGCTGTTACAGTAAAAAAATTATCTAATGGAAATTACAAGCTTGGTGTGTACATTGCAGATGTTTCTTATTATGTCGAAGAGAATTCTCCGATCGACAAGGAAGCTTTTGATCGAGCAACAAGTGTCTATCTAGTAGATCGTGTGATCCCGATGATTCCCCATCGTTTATCCAATGGGATTTGTTCCTTAAATCCACAAGTAGATCGTTTAACATTAAGTTGTGAAATGGAAATTAATCGAAGTGGCGAAGTGGTCAAACATGATATCTTCCAAAGTGTGATTCGAACAAATGAACGAATGACTTACTCCGATGTAAATAGTATCCTTGTTGATCAAGATAGCGAATTAAGGCAACGTTATCGTGAACTTGTTCCAATGTTTGAGGACATGGAGGAATTAGCAGAAATATTACGTAGAAAACGTTTTGGACGTGGAGCGATTGATTTTGATTTTAAAGAAGCCCAAGTCTTAGTGGATTCTAACGGGAAAGCGGAAGATGTGGTGATTAGAGAACGATCTGTTGCTGAACGATTAATCGAAGAATTTATGTTGGCTGCAAATGAAACGGTAGCAGAACATTTTCATTGGATGGATGTACCATTTATCCATCGTATTCACGAAGACCCAGATCCGGATAAGCTCCAAAAGTTCTTTGAATTCATTGGACAGTTAGGTTATTCAGTGAAAGGGACAGCAAATGAAATTCATCCACAATCCCTGCAAAAAGTACTTGATATGGTTCAGGGTGAGCAAGAAGAGATGATTATCTCTAAACTGATGTTACGTTCGATGAAGCAAGCAAAATATGATCCGCAAAGCATTGGGCATTTTGGATTGGCGACAGATTTTTATACACACTTCACCTCTCCAATACGACGTTATCCTGATTTGATTGTACATCGACTAATACGTACTTATTTAGTTAACAATCAAATTGATCAGAAAACACGACAACAATGGAAAGACCGCATGCCAGAAATTGCAAAGCATGCTTCTGAGAAGGAACGAGCAGCAGTCGATGCAGAACGTGAAACAGATGATTTGAAAAAAGCAGAATATATGCAGGATAAAGTTGGAGAAGCATTTGATGGTGTGATTAGTTCTGTTACTAACTTCGGCTTATTCGTAGAACTGCCAAACACAGTAGAAGGTCTTGTTCATGTTAGCTACTTAACTGATGACTATTATCACTTTGATGAAAGATCATTTGCAATGATTGGTGAAAGAACAGGGAACATCTTCCGTATTGGTGATGAGATAACGGTCAAAGTAGCAAATGTAAATCTTGAAGAACGTGCAGTGGACTTTGAAATTGTTGGAATGAAGCCTAGACGCGTTCGTTCAACCGTAAATAATGAAACGAACAACCGAAAAGAAAGAAGAAAAAAAGACAAGTCTTCTTCTAAGGGAAAAAAGAACAAAGGAAAGATGAAGCCACCGAAATCATCTAAGAAGAAAAAGAAAAAATAGTAGTAGAAGAATGCACAATAAGCGTTTTGTGCATTCTTTTCATGTAACTCATTAAGCTTTTTTTACCCATCTACCATAGAGTATCCATCCATCTGAGACATCAAAAAGTTTTATATTTGGAATGTTAGCTAAACCTTCTTCAGAAAAATCTAACCAAGGTCGTGGGCTTAGACAATCATTTTTTACTTGGTGATTGACTGTATTCCAAAAGCCAGCTTGCTCAAAGTGATCATTCCAAAAATACTTTATTTGGGCAAACCGTTCTCTTTTTTGATCATTTTTAATAATTAGGAAGCGATCATTTGTTGGATTAAGAAAAAAGTAAGATTGTTCTAGTTCTTCATCCGTAATCAGAGTGTCAGTATATGGCAGCGGATAATAACATTCAAACGGATAAACATTTAGGGCGTTTTCCTTTTTTAATCGCTTCAGTAATGTACGTTTGTCTGAAGAAGAGGTTATTTTCCTCCAAATCTCTCCGTCTGTACCCTTTACAAAGGCATTAGGTTTCACAGGAAAAGAATAAAGGGAGGTAATTTCATCTAACCCCAGTTTTTCTATCACTTTTTTAGCTGCAGAATTATGTATATTTGTATTTGCGCCAATCCAACGCACATTAGGATCACGCACAAGCATGTCAACCATATGTGACAGAAGATTTGCTGCATGTCCCTTTTTACGAAAACGCTGATCACTACGGAGACGACCTAACATAGCATATCCACCGGGGAATAACGTATAGCCAGCAATCGATGCTAAATGATTGTTTACAAACCAACCAAATAAAGCTTGTGTTTCTGATTGAACTAAATGGGGGAAAATATGTAATACATAATCATCCTGCATCTCTGTATGCATCTGTTTGACTAATACATGGTCATTGATTGTTAATTGGCGAACAGTGAATAATCGTTGGTTCACTTGAAAAACTCCCTTAGTAAAAACATGAGTGAAACAACTATTATATCATCGCATTTAGAAAACTTCATTGTCTATGAATAAGCGTTGTTTATGCACGTTGAAACTGTTAAAATAAATGTCATGTAGGAAGAGGAGGAAGCAGCTTATGCCAAAAGGTCAAGGGCAACTGATAGCCCAAAATAAAAAAGCAAATCATGATTATTTGATTGAAGATACATTTGAAGCTGGTCTTGTTTTACAGGGAACAGAAATAAAATCAATTCGTGCCAGGCGTGTCAATATGAAGGATAGTTTTGCCCGGATTGATTATAAGGGAGAAGCTTACCTGCATAATATGCACATTTCTCCTTATGAACAAGGGAATCGTTACAATCATGAACCAACAAGAGCAAGAAAATTATTATTACATCGAAAAGAAATTGATCGATTGATTGGCGAAACACAACAGGCAGGTTACTCGCTTGTACCATTGAAAATCTATATTAAAAATGGGGTAGCAAAAGTTTTAATTGGATTAGGTAAAGGAAAGAAAAAATATGATAAACGAGAAGACTTGAAACGGAAACAAGCAAAGCGTGACATGGATCGAGCAATTAAAAATAACTATTAGATATGTCGTTGGGGGAGACAAATATATCATTACCCATACTACCACCAATTGCAGTCATAACAGCTCCAATTGCTTGGATCCAACTTCCAAGTGTATTTATTAAAGTAGCATTGGTTTTACTTTGTGAAGAAAGGGCTTGTAGGCTGTTACCAATTACTTGTAATACATTTCCGATCCCGTTATATAATACATCTAGACTATTTTTCTCTTTCAAATTTTCTGAGAAACTAACGGTTCCTCCAAGTGCTTGCAGTAGATTTCCTTTTGTATCTAATCGTTCTTTAGTCATTTGATCAGCAGGTAGGAGGAAGGATGCAACCACTGTCGTGTTTCCTATTGCTTGTATTTCGTTTCCGATACTATAAAGGTCTTCAAGGGTGAATTCTTTAACTTGAATGGCGTTTCCAGTTGCTTGTAGGGTATTTCCAATCAAATCAAAATCTTTCTTTATTTCTGACGAGATTGAGATGTTTGGAGTGTTGCCCAACGCTGATAGGACTGTACCAATTGCCTGCACCCATCCACCAAAAACGATATTCTCTTGATTGTCCATACACGGATCACATCCATCAACCATATTAATTAGTATAGTGTATGATGTGACCACATATCGTGCGTTGGTATTTGTACTATGGGATGAATTGACAGGGATCCTTTACTTGAAATTAGTTATAGATTTGTTATAATAATAATGGATTAAGAAAACAAACAATTTAATATGATATAGGCTTTTTCTAGCCATATCCGTTTGTTCCTTTATTTTATGGGGACGTTACGGATTCGACAGGGGTAGATCGAGCTCAGGCTGCGTGTCGAGGTTACGTCTCGTAAAACGTTACACGCCAATAATAACTGGCAAAGAAAACAATTTCTCTTTAGCAGCTGCGTAAGTAGCACTAAAGGATCCTTCCTACCATCGCCCGTGTGGTAGATTGAAGGGTCTCAACTGAAGCGGGATACGCTGACATCCACCGTCTGAGGATGCTCAGAAGAGACTAATCAGACTAGTTACTAGGAAGCCTGTTGATAGGCCGAATAGTTAGCGAATGACAATATATCAACTACACATGTAGACGCCTGAGTGGCGATATCTCTGGACGTGGGTTCGATTCCCACCGTCTCCACCAATCAACTTTAAACGTTGATATGGTGGCTTTTTTATTTTAGTGGTAACATTTGTGGTAACATTTTTATTTGAATTGGTATATTTGAGTGGGTTTAAAAGGTTCTACGTCAAATCACGTTGGTGAGTCAGAATAGTCAACTGAATTATTTTATGTTCGCGTCCTAAAGTAGC
>NZ_JBISEP010000016.1:0-58701 GCF_044383835.1 Paraliobacillus sp. JSM ZJ581 | reverse complement strand
CTCCTTCGAGAATTAATCTATGAAGATTATCTCATCTGGAGACTGAGTTGCATACGTGTGTAGTATTTGACGCTTACATTTCATTTATACTTATATTTATTACTGGAATAATAGAAGCATATGTATCACCAAATATTATTAATATATTGAGGAGAGTATCATGAAATTAAAGATAGATAGCTTATATAAAGTATTACTATATCCAAAGGCCGT
This sequence comes from Paraliobacillus sp. JSM ZJ581, assembly GCF_044383835.1. NCBI lineage: Bacteria > Bacillati > Bacillota > Bacilli > Caryophanales > Bacillaceae > Paraliobacillus > Paraliobacillus sp. JSM ZJ581. The sequence goes on along the minus strand of NZ_JBISEP010000016.1, from coordinate 58,488 downwards.
TTTCAGATTAAATTTGAAAAGTTATAATTTATTATTGCCTATACTTATAATAACAATAATTTCAATAGGCTTATCATATGTGAATTCAATATTTTTTGCGGCTCAATCTTTAGATAACAACAACGAATATATAAGACCGATCATATTGCTATTTTCAGTATTTATTAGTAGTGTTTCTCCATTCGCAGCAATAATAGTGGTTTCAATTATAAATTATATAGCTTTATTAGTAATGCGTAGTTATGCAAGTTTTAGAAAATTGTTTATAGTAGGAATCTATTCATATATTCCTTTGTTAATTAGTTCACTTTTAAATATAGTAGTCTCTTTGTTTTACGGAAAACCCTTAGGTTTCACGATATTATCCCTTAACTCCTTAGAAACAGACCCGAAATCTTTATTTTCTTACTTTTTAAATAGTTTCAGTTTATTCGGGGTATGGAGTTTGTATATTTATACTATAGGTATTATAACTATATTCGAGAATAAGAGTTTTTCAAATAAAAAAATAATTGTAATAACTTTTATCAACGTACTTATAACAATATTAAACGCAATATGGAATTATTTATCAAGGGCAACGTGATACGGAATTCACGAGTAAATACGTAAGCGTCAAATAGCCCATACCTATCATTCAGGTCTGGGCTGATGCTATAATTGAATTACTTCTTACTTGGTACGCGGCAAACTTCTGGTAAGGCGTCTGACCAAGGTAGATACTTTTTGATTGCATTAGAATCTGTCAGATCTACATTAGGAAGCTCCTCAAATAAATATTTTAGATATGCATAGGGATTAAGGTTATTTTCCTTCGATGTTTCAACGACACTATAAATAAGAGCACTACTTTTTGCATCCTTAGCTGTGTTGCTAAATAGCCGATTTTTTCTTCCTAAAACAAAGGGTTTAATTGCTCTTTCCACACGATTATTATTCAACTCTAATCGCCCATCCAAAAGAAAGGCTTCCAGTTTAGACCATAGTAACTTGCAATATTTGACGCTTACAGTTATAAAAGTAAGCACTTGCCTTTAAGTGCTTCTTTTTTTATGTGTGATAAGTTAAAGAAAAACCGTTATATCATTTCCTTTATGTAAAGGAAAAAAGCTGTCTGTCTATAAAGTAATCGTCAAATTATAATTAAATCGAGGGGGAAATTCATTGCTTTCATATATGAACAATCGAATGAGAGAAATTTTGAAACTGCTTTCAGAAGCAGAGAGTTATGTTACTAGTGAAGAATTAGCCAAAAGCTTGGAGGTGACATCACGAACAATTCGAGGAGATATTAAAACATTAAATGATGCTTTTGTGAATTATAACGTGAAGATTAGTTCAAAAAAAGGTAGTGGCTATCGTTTAATGTATCACTCTAATAAAGACTTCAACAGGTTAAGCGAACAGATAGACAAGCTAGATGCTTTAACTGATTTGAATCCTGTTACCCCCGAAGATCGAACAAGATATATTGTCAAAAGACTATTATATTCAAAAAAGGATATTAAAATTTTAACATTAATGGATGAATTATATGTCAGTGAAACGACGATAAAGAAGGACATTCAATATGTAAAAGCTGTTTTGAACAAATATAATATTAGAATTGTAAAAACCAATTCAGGCATACATGCTGCCGGTCATGAGGTAAATAAGCGTTTTTGTATTTCTGACTATTTAATCTATCGTACACAGCTTGAAGATGACATCATACTAGATTTGATCAATAGTAATAATTATTTGGTAACAAAAAATGATTTGGATCACATTACTGAGATTCTTCTTCAACATCTGAGTGATCCCGAAATGGAAGTGTCCGATGATGCCTTGAAAAAAATTGCGGTTCATACTGCCATTTTAATCAGTCGTTATAAATCGGGAAAATCTATAGATGTCAATACAGAAGGCTTATCTGAGCTAACAAATGAAAGCGAATACAAGATATCAAGAAAAATAATTAATGCAATGAATATGAGGTTTGGATTATCACTTTCCGAAGATGAAGTAGCCTATTTAACTATGCATCTGGTAGGAAACAGAGTATTGCATAAAGAGTTGAAATCTAGTGAGAATTTGTCTGATCTTTTAGGTGAAAGAGTATATCAGCTTTCTAATGCGATTATTAATGAGGTTGACTCCTGGATGGCTGGAATTGATATTACAAATGATGAGGAATTGATCTACAGCTTAGGATTACATTTAAAACAGTTAATGACTAGGTTATCATTCAATATGAATTTCAGGAATCCATTGCTTGACAAGATAAAAATTAAATATCCGTTAGCTTTTGAAGCTGGGGTTATTTCTGCTAAAGCTATTATGAAAGAGACAGGATATCGCGTGAATGAAAGCGAAATTGGTTTTTTAGCCCTTCATTTTGGTGTCGCCATTGAAAGAAAAACCTATCATCCTAGTAACAAAAAGAAAATAGCATTAGTATGTGCATCCGGAATGGCAACCTCCGAGTTATTATTAGCTAAAGTTTCAAATCTATTAAATGATAATTATTATATGATGGGTGCCTATGCATTACATCAACTGGAAGAATTGCTGGAGCAGAAACCAGATATCATTTTGACCACGGTACCAATTGAACGAGATATCGACATTCCATTCTTATTAGTACCAACAATTTTAGATGATAATGATGTCATTGATGTAAAACAGTTTTTGGATAAGCCAAATGGAGGAATTAATGTTTTCACTCAGTTTATGAAAAAAGAGTTATTTTTCCCAAAAGCAAAATTTAAAACAAAACTAGAGGCATTGAACGTACTTACAGATCAAATGATCAGTAAAGGGTTTATTTCGGATGAAACGAAGCAATCAATTATGTCGCGAGAGCAAATTGCTCCCACAGCTATTGGTAACTTTGTGGCAATTCCACATCCGGTTGAGCTTAACAACGATCAATCGTGTATTTGTACATCTATATTGGAAAGTGAGGTCTCCTGGTCTGACAGTGAAGAAGTTGCATTAATTTTTATTATTGTTTTAGAAGAAAAATGGCGGTCGAAATTTCAGGAAATATTTACTGCGCTTTACGATATTATTCATTCCAGTGAAAATATTTTGGAATTAATAAAAAAAGAAGATTACGAAGGCTTTATTCAAAAGATAGAGTCTCTGTAGAGTAGGAGAATACATCTAATGAATGCTACAGATCTAATTAATAAAGAACTCATTGAATTTGACGTGCAAGCAGAAACGAAAGCAAAAGCCTTGGGTGAAATAGCTAGGATAGCATATGAAGCAGGTAGAGTGCAGGATCAGCAAAGCTATTTTCGGGGATTGATGGAACGAGAAAAAGAATTCACTACTGGCTTTGGTGACGGAATCGCAATACCTCATGCAAAGTTAGATGAGGTAAATGAACCGACTATATGCATTATAAAATTAAGCAATCCAATTGACTGGGATGCAATGGATGACCAGCCCGTTCAATTGGTGATTGCGATGGCAGTACCAACACAAAATGAAGGCAAACTTCACTTAAAGCTCCTCGCAACTTTATCAGAACAGTTGATGGAAGATGATTTTAAAGAAGCTTTGTTATCAGCTTGTACAAAAGACGAGATATATCAAGTTGTATCTAAAATTTTTTAAGATGGAGATGATCGAATGAAAATTGTAGCAGTAACGGCATGCCCTGCGGGGGTTGCACACACGTATATGGCTAAAAAAGGGTTAGAGAAAGCAGCGAAAAAAGCGGGTTATAAAATTAAAGTAGAAACACAAGGATCAATGGGCATCGAGAATGAAATTAAAGAGAAAGACTTGGAAGTAGCAGATATCGTTATTTTAGCTATTGATACTAAAATTGATAAATCAAATCGCTTTGATGGTATGAAGGTACACGAAACTTCTGTTGCTGCTGCTGTTAAGAATGCGGCTAAAGTAATTGAAGATGCAGTTAATAAATACAAAAACTAGAGGTGAATAAAATGAATGACTTAAAAAAGCACTTAATGACAGGTGTTTCCTATATGATACCTATTGTTGTAGCTGGGGGGATTTTACTTTCATTAGGTGTCATCATTGGTGAAGAGAGTACATTCGGAGCAGAGTTGGTCAATTACGGTGTATGGACACTTGGATTAATGGTTCCAATGATTTCAGGTTTTATTGCTTATTCAATGGCTGATCGACCTGGCATAGCGGTCGGATTGGCGAGTGGTGTTTTTGCAAGTGAATTAGGAACTGGTTATATCGGAGGGATTTTAGTTGGTTTCTTCGCTGGTTGGATTACCAATCAATTAAAAAAGATTCCGCTACATCCAATGATTGCTGTTATTAAACCTGTAATGGTCATTCCCTTATTAGGTATCGGTGCTTCAGCGCTATTTATGCATATTATCTCCATTCCATTAGCGCCTGCTATGACTGGTTTAGAAAATTGGTTAAAAGGGATGGAAGGGAATAACTTGCTGTTCCTAGGGTTCATTATAGCAGCTATGATGGCTTTTGATATGGGGGGACCAGTTAATAAGATTGCACTGGCATTTAGCTATGCTACTCTTGCAGAAGGAGTTTACGCACCAATGGCAGCTTGTTGGATTGGTATCATGGCTGCTCCGTTAGGCTTATCATTATCAACATTAATTTTCCCTAAAAAATTCTCAAAGTCTGAAAAAGCAAACTCAATACCTGCAACCATTATGGGCTCGTTAGGGATTACTGAGGGAGCAATACCATTTGCGGTAGCAACTCCAATGAAGGTTATTCCCGTAATTACCATTTTTTCAGGTATAGGTGGAGGTATTGCATTAGTTTTAGGTGCAGCTTCGCCGATTCCGGCATCAATAGGAATTTGGGGACTACCTTTTGTCCAACAACCTTTAATGCTTCTACTTGGCCTGGTTATTGCTGTTGTTCTCATCGCTGTATGTGTAGGTGTTTTAAGAAAAGAAAGCGATGTATCTGAAAGTGATGATGTAGCATTATCTTTTGAATAAATACATGTAAAAGTGAGATGTTCTAAGATGGTTTATAACTTTGATCAAGAAATTAACCGAATCGGTACGTATTGTACACAGTGGGATTTTATATCGGATCGATTTGGAACGATGGATGTCATTCCTTTTTCCATTTCTGATATGGATTTTCAAAGTCCCCAAGAAATATTGCATGCCATTCAAGCGCACACAAAACATGGTGTTTTTGGTTATACCCGATGGAATCATGAGGATTTTAAATCAGCTATCTCAAAATGGTATAAGAAGCGATTTAATACACATATAAAAAATGAATGGATCGTTTATAGTCCGAGCGTTATTTATACGATATCAAAGTTAATAGAAATATTAACAGAAGAAGATGATTATATCGTTGTCCAGACACCTGGATACGATGCATTTTTTAAGCAAATACCTTACGCTAATAGGAGCGTAATGGAAAATCCGCTTCTATATATTGATGGAGAATATGAATTGGACTTGCTCGATTTAAAGAATAAACTGTCACACTCGAAAGCAAAAGTTCTACTCTTGTGTAACCCGCACAATCCTACAGGAAGGGTTTGGAGAGAAAGTGAATTAGCAGAAGTGGTAAAACTGTGTGAGCAATATGAAGTTAAAATTATATCAGATGATATTCATATGGATATGACACTAAGAACACCGTATAACCCAATTATTAATGTTGCTACCAATTTGGATCATATATTCATTTGTTCGTCTGCAAGTAAAACATTTAATACACCGAGCTTGGGTGGATCTTATGCATTGATTCCAAATCCGATAGTTAAGGAAAAGTTTAATACGATAATGAAAAATCGTGATGGTGTTTCAAGCGCAGCAATATTTGGAATGTTAGCCGTAATGGTCGGCTATAATAGTGGGGACACATGGGTAGATGCATTACGCTCCTACATTCATAAAAACATGAAACTTGTAAAGAGTTTTATCGACAGTGAGTTACCAGCTATTAAATTTACTATTCCAGAGTCTACTTATCTAGCGTGGATTGATTGCTCTAATTTAAACGTCACCAATGCAGAACTGCAAGCTGCCCTTATTAATAAGGGAGGAGTAGGGATAATGTCTGGTGAGGTTTATAGAGAAAAAAAAGGATGCTTTATAAGGATGAATGTAGGCTGTTCTGAAAAAAAGGTGCTAAAGGGTCTGGAAGGAATAAAAAAGGCTGTTAGGTGTATAGAGGAAAAGCAGTAAATAGGTGTAATCAAATAAACTAATATAGAAAAGAATTCGACTAGGTAAGTCGGATTCTTTTTATGCTAATAAAGTTAATTTCATATAAAAAAGACACACGTCCTCTAGTGAATGTATTTGGACAGAAGTAAATGATTGGATTATATCATTTCTAATACAAACATGGATAAGTGATGTCTAATAAATAATTGAACTTTTCTTCCCTCGATGTTGCATTCTTTAAGAGCTTCTGATTGTTCTTCCCATGAAATTTTTGTTTCTTTTTCTAATTTAGCCACTTCTTCTTCTATCCAATAGTGATATTTAGCATAATTTTCATTCGCCAAATATTCATCTTGAAATTCGTCAGGACATTCAAAATTTAGATTGTAAAGCCATTTTCGAAAAAAACTTCATCAAATTCAATAAACTTTTGCTCCAATATATCCATGAAATCGTTCATAAATTCTTCAACAAAGCGCTCTACTTTCATTTTTTGTTCCAGATTAGATAATGTAAGGTTGTTAAAATTTTTAGTATCCAACCACAATATCTCTTTTAGAATGTTGATTATTTTTTCTTTTATAATAATCACCCCGTCTTTCATCTCTAATTAATACTATGTTGTTATTACAAAAATTAATTCCGTGTATAAAACTAGCATCTTATTAAAAATATATTGTGGCGTTAATTGGTGAAATTCTAAGATTAAATAAAGGTATTAATAGATAATTTTTTGCATGCTTTTTATTTTTTTATCTATCCATATATCTTGTTTCTCTTTTAATTGAATTAGCTATGCTAGAATGAATTCATAATAGAAACATGCTGTAGTGCGCGATCATCACTTGATTTTTGAGACATGTACACCATCAATTATCCATTATTATTAGTTGTTATCATAATAATGGTACTAATCATAATAAACGTCATTTTTTAGAATCAACTTCTATAGTAGAGAGGATCCAAAGAAATTCTCCGCTATACTAATTACTTTAAATTGATTCGTCTCTAATTGCAGTTCCTTTGCAATTAATGTAGATATGTCTTTTTTGTTTAGACGACTCCAACCTCGAAAACTTACTGGGCCTTGTTTTCTCCAATCACCTGCTGCCATTAACTTATTGTTTTTTGTAATGTCTGGACAATTTTCTTTGTCTTCAAAATAAATCATTAAATCGAACTGTATTTCTTTAGGTTGCTTTTTTATTTGAACAATAAAACTCGTAATAGAGAACGCTAACAACCCAACGGTTAAATAGATCACTCCGTCTCACTCCTTGTTGTATTTAATCCTCATACTATAATATGTATACGTTTTCTAATTAGAGAAAGTTTCGCAAAGATGAATTTGTTAACTGGTGTAAAATAAAATAAGAAGTTAATCATTCAAACCTGCACAAGGGGAACATGTCTTTTCTATTAAATCTTAAGAAAATCTTAAGATTTATCATAATGAAATATTAAGATTTTCTTTGTAAGATAGTGTTAATGAAATAATGGCAGGGAGAAAGAAGGGTAAATGTTGCAAAAATATAATGTATTAGTTGTTGATGATGAAAAGGAGATTCGTGATGCCATTGAAATATATTTGAAGAATGAGGGCGTGGCAGTATTAAAAGCGAAGGATGGGATTGAGGCGTTAGAGATCATTCACGAAAATGAAATTCATTTAATTCTCTTAGATGTGATGATGCCAAGGTTAGATGGAATCGCTGCAACTTATAAAATTAGAGAAAAGAAAAACATCCCTATTATTATGTTAAGTGCCAAAAGTGAGGATACAGATAAGATATTAGGGCTTCAGGTCGGAGCGGATGATTACATAACGAAGCCATTTAATCCAATGGAGCTTGTTGCGCGTGTGAAATCACAATTAAGAAGATATGTCACTTTCGGTACGTTTAATGGTGGAAAAAAAGTGATTGATTTGAAAGGGTTAGTTATTGATCAAGATGCGAAGCAAGTGACGATTCACGAAGAAGTCGTCAAGCTTACACCGATAGAATATAAAATAGTCGAGTTACTCATGACACATGCTGGTCGTGTATTTTCTATCGATGAAATATATGAAAGGGTTTGGAATGAACCTGGCTACAACGCTGAGAACACGGTTGCTGTACATATAAGAAAAATCCGTGAAAAAATTGAAATAGACGCTAAAAATCCTAGATATTTAAAGGTGGTGTGGGGAATTGGATACAAAATGGAAAAGTAAGCTAACTATCTTCGTCTGGACAATCTTATTAACGCTAGGTATTACTGGGGTTTTATCACTAGTAAACAATGGTGGCAAATATTTATACAAAGATTATTTTCAAACATCGCAATTTCAAGGAGAGCTAGCTGAATTTGCAGGCTATCTAAATGTATTTGAATTAAACAATATTTCTTTAGCAGAAGCAAAAAAATCGATAAGCATAACTCAAGAAGAAATAGAAGAACATCGAACCCGATATGGTGCGTTAACCGATCAAGTTGAAAATATTAAAGACCAATATGAGAGTAGCATTCAAGGCGCACTAGATGCGGATAATCAAGAAGCTGCTGATGCATTTAGGGCAGAAAGAGATGCATTAATTGACGATATTGTAACTAATTTTAAAGACGATGAGCATGTAAAAAAGAAAATAAAGAAAGAAAAAGAACAACAATTAGAAGACTATTACCAAGAAATTGCTAGCTATCGTTCAGATTATGAAGCTTATACGGACTCCTTTGTCTATTATTTAAAGAATAAAGAGACGGGAGAAGTAAAAACAAATGTAGAAGTAACATCGAATGAATCAGAAGTTTCTCCTTTTGAGGGAAAGGATCTTTTATATGTAACCGACTATAACATTCAAGCAGATTACTATCCGAATTCTCATTATCTATTTGAAGAAATTGCGTCTATGATTGATGAACCGACCAATCATAACTTTCAAGGGAAAATAGGGGTTTTCCCAAAGTTAGCAGCATCTAGTCCAATTAAATTTGCCTATGACAATTATGAACAAAAACAATTATTGTTTTGGATCTATGTATTTGTAGCGTTAACTTCTCTCGTTTTTTGTACGATTTATCTTAAAAAATCAAAGCGTTTATCCATTGAACTCGATAAATGGAAACCATATTACAGAAAGGTACCACTTGATCTTCGAATAGGGTTGTTTATTCTATCAATATTATTTAGTTATTCTTCGATGCATAAAATGAATCAGCAAATCCTTTATATTTTTGATTATGCTACGGCATATGCAATCAACGTAGTAACATGGCTACTTATTTCATCATTTCTTTTACTGTTAACAATTATTCAGTTTAAGTATTTGTTAGAGGACATGAAGCATGTGGCGTATGTTCAAGCGGAATGGGAAAATGCTTATGTTCGAAAAATTTTTCGTAGCTTAAAAGATGTGTTTCTTCATTCAAAAACAGGTACACAGTTCTTTTTACTTTTAGCTGTCGTATTTGGTTCTGGTCCAGGCGCCATTTTTGTCTTTGCTTTCATGGGTATAGAATTGTTAGTTGCGTATGTCATTTTTCTTTTTGTTATTGGCCTACCGGTTTTGCTTTATTTAATTAGAAAAGTCGGATACTTTAATAGAATTGTACAAAAAACAGATGAAATTGCTTCTGGTAAGTTAGGTAGCGATCTGGAAGTGAAAGGTAATTCAGCATTGGCGCAGCTTGCAAACAATATCAATGTTTTGAAGCATGGCGTTAAGACATCACAAAATGAACAGGCAAAAAGTGAGCGCTTAAAAACCGAATTGATTACCAATGTTAGTCATGATTTACGGACGCCACTCACTTCCATTATTACTTATACCGAATTGTTGAAGTCAGAGGAAGTTTCAAAAGAGGAACAGCGCACTTATGTAGAAGTAATTGACCGTAAATCGAAGCGGTTAAAGCTGTTAATTGACGATCTATTTGAGGTTTCAAAAATGGCAAGTGGGAATTTGGAAATCACAAAAGAAAAGGTCGATCTTGTTCAGTTACTACAGCAGGCTTTAGGTGAATACAACGAGATGATTGATGCATCTAGTTTGCAGTTTAGAATAACAAATGTGGAGAAACCGATTTATGCCTATGTAGATGGTCAAAAAATGTGGCGTGTATTTGAAAATTTAATTGGCAATATTCTTAAATATGCAATGGATAACACCCGTGTATATATTGTTGCATCAACGGTTGATGGGAATGCAGTGATTACATTCAAAAATATATCAAAATTCGAGCTTAATGATAGCGGAGAAGAACTGTTTGAAAGATTTAAACGAGCGGACACCTCCAGACATACGGAAGGTTCTGGTTTAGGGCTTGCCATTGCAAAATCTATTATTGATCTTCATGATGGTCGTTTTGATATTGATACGGACGGTGATTTATTTAAGGTATCGATCGCTCTGGAACAAGCATAGTTTCTAATTGAAAGAGTATGATAACAAAGTACTTAATGATCAGTTAACTAGCATGGTAAGGAAAGTAGGATGGTTATGAATCTGATAATAGATTTTAATGCAGTATATCACAGTCATTTTATAAGGTTAAAGCACATCGCCTATGCGATAACGAAAGATTATTATTTAGCTGAAGATGTAGTTCAAGAGGTTTTCATCAAAGCATGGAACAATCTAGAACAACTCAATGAAGCAGACAAGCTCGGTGCTTGGTTGTCAGTAATTACTACACGTACTGCAATTGATTTTATTCGTAAAGAACGAAATAAAAATGGGATCGTCACAGAGCAAGAAATACTAGATTTTATCGCAGATGAGGTGCAGCAAAATGTAGAAGAAGAAGTGGTTTTTCAATTGTTGCGAAAAGATATAAAGCAAGCGCTTGAAACACTTAAACCCGATTATCAGCACGTGATGACACTAAAAGTCGACAAAGGATTAAAGGAAAAAGAAATTGCAACTGTACTTGATATTAATACGAGCACGGTGAAAAATAGAATTCATCGAGCACGAAAAAAATTAAAGGTAAAACTATCAGATCGATTGAGTAGTTAGATGAATAAAAAGAGGCTGACTATTGACTTATATAGTTAGCCTCTTTTGCATATGTACCATGGTGACTAATCGGAAGAAGAATGTCAACCTAGTCTATCGTTTAAATCGTAAATTATAATAAATTTGTTAACTCCTCAAATTCATTTAATGGGTCATGGGAATCATAATATATTTCTTTAAATGCTGGTTTAGCATGCTCAATTGCCTGAGCAAGATTAGGATCAAACTGTGTTCCTATCCCGCCTTCTAATCTTTGAAAAGCTTCTTCAATAGGAAGCTCATCTCGGTATGCTCTTGTTGATGTCATTGCATCAAAAGCATCGGCAACGGCTAGTATTCGAGCGACAATTGGGATCTCTTTTCCTTCTGCTCCTGTTGGGTACCCTTTTCCGTCCCATCTTTCATGATGATATAAGACACTACTTTTCATTTCTTCTAATCCTTCTACTTTTTCAACCATTTGTGCCCCAAAGGTCGGATGACTTTTAATAATTTGATATTCTTTCTCTGTTAACTTCGTAGGTTTTGTTAAAATCTGCTCAGGGATGTTAATTTTTCCTATATCATGAATAAGTCCACTTAAACGTATATATTTCAATTTATGTTCTTCTTGAAATTCAGGTAGTTGTTTAGCTAATGCAACGGCATATTGACTAACCCTTTCACTATGACCGAATGTGTATTGATCTTTTGCTTCAACAGCCACAATAAAGCTTTGAACAACTTGTTCAATAGTAAGTTCCATGGAATGAATAATAGTATGAGCTTGTTTATTGTGAAGTGTGTATAGCTTCGTTAATAATAAATAACTAAATGTCGATACGATGATGTATAATAAAATACGGTTTGAAACGTCAATAAAATCTATGTAAAATGAATGCATTGGAAAATAGATACTAACTAGAGCTAAACAAAACATTCCCAATATAGAGTAGATGATAGAAAGGCAACGCTTGCTATATAAACTATTAATGATTGGGATAAGGAGAAAATAACTCCAAGATTCTGTATAGCCAGAGCCAAAGTATAAACAAATGATTACAAACACCACGAACAATAAAATGATATGTTTCATGATGCGTGGAGAAAAAGTCATGAATCGAAAGAGCATAAATAGTATTAGCCATATTGAGATACAAAGCAGTAATATACTAAGGTTTGCTCTAGAGAATGGAAGGTTAAACCATTTAAATAAAACATTCCAAATAATGCTAAGCATAATGTAGATGAAAATAATTTGGAAAATTTGATGATTTAATCTTTGAGTATGTTCTTGAAAAGCTGTCTTTAGTAACTGTTCCTTTTCTTGTGTGAATTTAATCATGTTGCTATCATCCTATATTATTGTATTGAGAAACAATTAAGCTCATTGAGAGTTTATCATTTTTATGTCGATATAACTAGAGTTTTATAAATTGTTGTAACTAATGCTTGCGATCCTTTTATCACCCTTGATCAATAGATAGAAATGAAAAGAATGTTACACAGTTAATAAGGAGCGTGAGTCAATGAGAGATTACTATTTTGGAACTGTGGAAGGAGTGCTTCGTCAAGAGGCAATTGCATTGCACCACCAACGTTATAAGGAGGTAGGCTTTTTTGAAAGAAATCAAAAAGATCCTTATGAAGGGTGCTCGACTTATTTTGTAGCGCAAACGATGGATTCGAAAGAAATTGTAGGTGTTACTAGGCTTATATTTTTAAACGTCAATGATCTTCCGACGATAAAACATTTCGATCTCTTTGAAGATGAGTTATTAAAGCTATCTCACATGGATGATCATAAATATGCTGAGATTAGTGCATTTACAAAGATGCCAAAACATGATGTTGGATTAGGTTTAATAAAAACAGTATTAAAGTACTCATTAAATAAAGACATTACGTATTGGGTATGCTGTATTGACGAAAGAGTATATAATTATATGCATCGTATGTTTAAATTTCCTTTTAAAATTATTGGAGAACCTAATGTTTATTTAGGATCAAAAACCATTCCGTGTTTGTTAAATTTATCAGAATGCCTAGCTATATTAAAAGAAAAACGTCGTGAATTACATGACTATTTAGTAGTACATGAAGAGGATGAGATGGAGGTAGTGAAATGATTAAGGAGCAATTCATTAGAAACATAGGAATTATGACAGAACAAGAAGTTGAAAAGCTTCATAGTACAACAATTGCTATTGCAGGGTGTGGCTGCATTGGTGGCTTTTCAGCTGAATTACTTACTCGAATGGGTGTTGGTACATTATATTTGGCAGATCCTGACGTGTTTGATGTTTCAAATATAAATAGACAATGTGCAGCAACACATGAAACCATTGGTCAGAGAAAAGTAGCAGCATTAAAAAAACATTTACTTTCTATCAATCCTGAATTAGAAGTTCAATGTTACTCAGAAGGGATCAATGAAGCAAATGTAGATGCTTTTGTACAGGATGCAGATTATGTAATAGATGCAATCGACTATTTTGCATTTCCTGAATCTGTTATTCTCCAACGAGCTGCTCGAAAGAAAAACGTATATGTGACGACTGCAGTAGCTTTGGGATTTGGTACATCTGTTTTAACTTTTTCGCCATCCGGAATGAAGCTCGAAGAATATGTTGGGATTTCAACAGAAGCATCAATCGCTGACTTGCGAGGCCAAATATTTCCGCCAACTGGTTATAGTAAAAATCTTCCTAGCTATGCTACAGAGGAAAAAATAACGGAATGGCTTCAAGATAAAACGATACCAACAATTAGTGTAGGTCAGGCATTAGGGCCAGGTGCTCTTGTTTCACAACTTGTGCTGCATTTGTTAAATCGAAAAAATCCACCTATTGTTCCAAAACGTTTTCAGTTACAATTTGAATAAATAAGCTTATTTTTGTTAGTCAACATAGTAAAGATAAGGAGATGTCAGTTTCTTTTTTGAAAATGTTGTTTAATGATTGAATAATAAATATAATTGTAATAGATTAATAGACTTTAGAAATAAAAGGTGCATACAAAATTGATCCGTATCTATGTAAATGTACAAGTTTTTTGTAGGATTGTTCAATTCTTGTAATGGTGTAAGGATTAATGGAGTCGTTTTCTTTCAATTAGACAAGGAGGTGGATGGTCTTGAAAAAAATATTTTTAAGATTACTTATATTTACTGTGATTTATCTAATACTTACTTTGATAACTAGTATGTTGTTACCTGACCTAAGTAACATAATGGATAGTTTCAAGTTCGGTATTATTGTCGTTATTGGTTTATCCGTTACCGATTTAGTCATGAAAAAAATGAACTACAAAAGTGATGATTTTTAGTTGGCAAGGTGTACCAATTTAAACGTAGTATTGTCAGTTATTATGATAATCAGTTGGCAATGTTCTCTCATATAACAAGAAGGGAAGCAAACGTATTTTGTTTGCATGATTCATTAATATGTGAGCGATTTCAAAATAAACCATCCGTGTGGTCGGGTGGTTTTACTTTAATTATTTTCTAATTTGTTCTCATACATATTTTTATGGAAAGGATTGCATCATTCTTGAACAAAAAATTACTAGACTTGTTGCATGAACAATTTAATAGTGAAGAAAAAATAGTTACTGAGATTATTAATCTTGAAGCCATTCTTAATTTGCCAAAAGGGACAGAGCATTTTGTTAGTGATTTGCACGGGGAATATCAAGCCTTTCAACATGTGTTGAGGAATGGTTCAGGGAGGGTAAAAGAAAAGTTAAATGAACTGTTCACAAATCAATTAACGGAAGAAGAAATTAGTGAATTTGCAACGTTAGTATATTATCCAGAAGAGAAGCTACACTTAATCAAGAATAGATTTGATAATGAACAAACGCTTCACAATTGGTATAAAGAAATCATTGAGCGATTAATCAAACTAATTTCTTTTGCTTCTTCTAAGTATACCCGTTCAAAACTGCGCAAAGCGTTGCCGAAACAATTTGTTTATATTACGGAAGAGTTACTTTATAAAACAGATGATTCTACAAATAAGAAACAATATTATCATCAGATTTTCAAACAGATTATTGATTTAAATCAAGCAGACAAGCTGATTATAGGCCTTGCTTATTCTGTTCAACGATTGGTCGTTGATCACCTTCATGTCGTGGGGGATATTTATGATCGTGGCCCTCAACCTGATAAAATTATGGATACATTAATTAATTATCATTCTGTAGATATTCAATGGGGAAATCATGATGTACTTTGGTTGGGAGCTTTTTCCGGTTCGAAGGTTTGTCTTGCCAATATTATTCGAATTTGTGCAAGGTATGATAATTTAGAGATTATTGAAGATGCATATGGGATCAATCTTCGTCCACTGCTAAACCTTGCTGAAAAATATTATGCAGATAACCCAGCTTTTCGTCCCAAGGTACAAGCTGGTGATGAGGTTTCTGAGTCAGAACAATTGCAAATTACAAAAATTCATCAAGCGATTGCAATGATTCAGTTTAAGCTTGAAATGCCAATTATTAAAAGAAGACCACATTTTAATATGGCTGAACGACTGTTACTTGAAAAAGTTGACTATGAAAAGAATGAAGTAACGATACATGGGGTAACATATCCTTTAGAAAATACATGCTTTGCTACTGTTAATCCAGAACAACCAGAACAATTGCTTCCAGAAGAAGTGGAAGTAATCGACCGCCTGTTAATTTCTGTCCAACATTCTGAGAAGTTAGCAAGACATATGAATTTTCTTATGGAAAAAGGCAGTCTTTATCTTCAATACAATGGGAATTTATTAATTCATGGTTGTATTCCTCTAGATCCAGAAGGAAATATGGAAAAAATGGTTGTTGAAAACAAACCGTATGGTGGTCGTGATTTACTCAATATTTTTGAATCTTATTTACGTCAATCCTTTTCACAACCTGAGATGACAGATGATCTTGCGACAGACATGGTTTGGTATTTATGGACTGGGGAATACTCTTCTCTTTTTGGTAAAAGAGAAATGACGACTTTTGAACGGTATTTTATAAAAGATAAGAAAACGCATAAAGAGAGGAAAAACCCTTATTACTATTTACGTGAAAACGAAGAAATCTGTCGTAGTATTTTAACAGAATTTGATCTTGATCCGGATACAGGCCATATTATCAATGGGCATACTCCTGTTAAAGAAATTGAAGGAGAGAATCCAATTAAGGCAAATGGCAAGATGCTTGTTATTGATGGTGGTTTTTCAAAGGCTTATCAATCGACGACAGGTATTGCTGGTTACACATTATTATTTAACTCATATGGGATGCAGCTTGTCGCACATGAACATTTTAATTCAAAAGAAGAAGTACTTCGTGATGGAACAGATGTTTTATATGTTAAGCGACTAGTAGATAAGGAATTGGAACGAAAAAAAGTATTAGAAACAAACGTGGGAGAGGAATTATTACAACAAGTATCACTGCTAACGATGTTGTTAGAGGATAGATTTGTAAAATGAGAATTCAAGTGTGCAAATAGTGAGAAAAGAGAGTGGCGCTACCTGAAAATTAACATTTCACTTCGTCGCTCTCTTTTGTTTGTGTGATACATAAGTGAACGAATCAAGAAACAATTGGATATGCTAACGATGTTGTTGAATCATGAAAAGGAAGAATAATTATTGTGAAGCGTCAAGTGTGATAGATACAGTTTTGAAATGAAGGAGTTACTTTATGTTTAAATTGGAGCAATACACAGAGAAAAATAATAGATTTGTTAGATTGAAAAATGAAAGAGTGGCTTGCTGGTTAACCATTTGTTTAACCCAAGGCGGAATGGTGACTGAATTAGGTGTGAATGGAGAAGAATTACTTTACTTGAATAAGGAAACATTATTTGATGAGAAAAAACCTATTCGAGGAGGAATTCCGGTCTTGTTTCCGTCATCTGGTAAACTTAACGACAATGCATACACTTGGAACGAGAGACAATATCAGATGCCATTGCATGGTTTTGCCCGTGACCATTCTTGGAACGTCGTATCTACTAACTTAGAGGAGGAAGTTGGATCAATCACTTTGAGTTTAGAGAGTACAGAAGAAATGCTACAATTATATCCATTTGATTTTAAATTACTATTTACATATAACATAGCGAATGATGGGTTAACAATTACACAATCTTATCAAAACAACACAAACGAACCAATGCCAATCTATCCAGGTTTTCATCCATATTTCCAAACAGAAAATGAATGGATAACGATAAATACAAAGGCGCCTACTTACTTGGATTTGAAAGATAATCAAGAAAACGAATTTAGTGGATCTATCAAAAAGCAAGATCTAGAACCGTCTGTGATCTTTACAAATAAACAAGCTGGTACTGTTTCTATTCAGGTAAAAGAACAACTAGTGATGATGGCATATGGATCGGAATTTAAATACACCGTCTTTTGGACAGAAAAGGGAGAAAATTATGTATGTATGGAACCATGGATGGCCCTACCTAATGCATTAAATGAGAAGAAAGGTTTGGTTTGCGTGGATGCAAACAGTCGTCTAGACACTTTTGTTTCGTTCAAAGTTAGTTAGTAATATTTTAGTTTCCTATCAATAAAACCAATAGGGAAAAAATATGAAGAGAAATTAGTTAATTGAAATAAAGTTGAAGATGTTTTAGAAAGATGTACTAAACTTCTTTACAAATGTGTCTTCTTTGAAAACCTAAAACGGGAGTAGTATAATGTAAAAACTATTAAAATTAATGTTGTTTTGTCATTTCCTGATTTAGAAGGGTGATAAATGAATGGCTGAATCTTGCATGGATTTTAATCGATTGATAAAGAAAATAAATAAGTTTAGCTTAATCGTTTTAAGATAGATGAAAAAGGATACGCAACACGCTTTTTACCTTTGTAAATAGAGGGCAACTATATACTTAAGTGTGTATCCAGAAAACGAAAAAGCAATGCATTTATATGAAAAGTTTGGCTTACGTTTAAATAGAGAAAAGTACGAAACTAGGTTTGTTTCCGGACTAGTAATGGAAGCTGAATTAATAAGGGGAAATAAAGTATGAGCTCAAGAGAATTTACATTACATCAATTAGATACACAACCAATAGGGCGTATTTTAATACGTTACTTGCTACCGTCAATGATTGGTATGCTTTTAATGGCATTTAATTTTGTTGCTGATGGCATTCTTGTAGGGAACCGTTTAGGGGCGAATGCTCTTGCAGGGGTCGGTATATCTGCACCGGTATATACTTTATTTTTAGCGATATCCCTTTGGATAGGAATTGGTGCCGCAACAAAGTATTCTATGGCAATGGGGTCGAAAAAGCCAGAGGAAGCTCGTGTTATCTTTACACATGCTATACTTGCTATTTTTTCAATTACACTAATCATTGGTTTAATTGCTTTTAGCTTTCGTGATACGTTAGCGTATATGTTAGGAGCAAACCAAGATACGTTTCCTTATGTTTCTGATTACCTATTTGTTATCTTGTTATTTGGCTTTGTTTTTACTATCGAGAATACGTTTAGTGTATTTGTACGTAATGATGGTGCGCCTAATTTAGCGATGGCTTCACTTATTGTCGGCGCTGTACTTAACATTGTAATGAATTATGTGTTTCTATATATACTTAATTTTGGTGTGATGGGTGCTGCTTCTGCGACGATTATTTCTGCCTTTGTGGCAATTTTAATTTTGTCTACACACTTTTTTAAGAATAAAAGTAATTTAAAGCTTGTTCGATTTCATTTTAATAAGAAGCTACTCTGGGGAGTGATTATTATTGGTTTCCCGAGTTTTCTGTCTGAAATAGGGATTTCTGTCTTTACCATTTCTCATAATATTGCTTTTGAACGAGTTGCTGGGACAAGTGGTGTGGCGGCTTTTTCTATTCTTAACTATACACATAGTGTGATGCTGATGATGTTTTTAGGGATGGGTTCTGCCATACAACCCCTTATTAGCTATTATCATGGAGCGAATAAAGAGGATAGAAAGCGAGATACGCTGCGAAAATCGATGTTTATTGCCATTTTGGCTGGCTTTACTTTTTTTATCATTGGACAGTTATTTGCAGGGCAAATTGTTTCCATATTCGGTCAATTCCCAAATGAGGTTACTGTACTTGCGGTACAAGGTATAAAGCTGTTTTTCATCGCTTATCTGTTCACAGGGATTAATTTTGTGATGATGACATATTATCAATCTGTTGGTAATGTTCGCATGGCAACATGGATAACTGCTTCTCGTGAAATCTTAATTATGCTTATCTTTTTGGTTGTTTTACCACCGATGATTGGTACAAATGGTATTTGGCTTGCGATACCAGCCTCTGAATTTGTTGTATTAATTAGCATTTTAATGTATCAACGAAAATAGGGACAAGTTATGAAGGAAGGGTTTGTCTGGATAATAAATCCTTCCTTATGATTATAAGTGACTTATTTTGCATACGTATCGATTAAGAATTGATAAAATAATGATTCAGTAGGTAGTAGGTCTCTTTCAGTTGGATAAATGACGCCAACTGTTCTTGTTAAAGATGAATCTTCAATAGGTATTACAACGGTAGATTGTGGTGTATTATCAACCAATGTCATCTCAGGCATTAAAGCAATTCCTAAACCAGCTGAGACGAGTCCCTTCAACGCATCAATATCTTTTCCTTCAAAGGCGATATTTGGAGAAAATCCAACATGATTACAAGCTTGAATCACCTGGTCACGAAAAACTAAACCTTCAGGTAGAACTAGAAACGGTTCTTCTTTTAGTGCTACTAATTTTAGAGTATCTTTTTTTGCTAAGGGGTGACTAATTGGTAATAAGGCTACAATGTTCTCTGAAAATAAAGTCGTACCAGCTACTTTACTTTCAAGTTTTTTCTCAGGCATTGGTGCGATCATCGCTAAATTAAAATCTCCTTGAATAACCCCTTCGATTAAATCGTCATAAAGTTCGTTGGTCATATGAAATTTAGCTTTTGGATATTTTTTTCGAAAGGAATAAATATTAGAAGGCAATGTATAGGCGGCCATACTAGTAGGATAACCTATTCGAACCGTACCTTTCTCCGGATTTAGATGTTCATTCACCTCACGCTTTGCTTCATCCATTAAATGAACGATATGATTCATTCGCTCAAAAAAAATTTTACCGATAGGAGTTAGCCTTACTCTTCTGCCTTTACGAATGAACAAATCGACACCTAGTTCATTTTCTAAATTAACAATTTGTCTGCTGACAGATGATTGAGCAACATGCAAATGAATGGCAGCTTGGGTCATATGTTCTCTCTTTGCTACTTCTAAAAAATATTCTATTTGTCGCGTTTCCATCAAATCATTCCAATCATTCTTGTGACAGTTATATTATTTTAAAAAACTTTATTTGACTTTATTATGCGTTAAAAGCATTAATATAATCTATTATTTATATTGTAGCTATTAGCAAAAAAAATGTAAAATAGAAATATAGATCAAATAATATAACATGAGCAATAAAAATATAGTTGGGAGAGGTTCGGATGACACAAGTGGATAAGCAACAAACACAAGTTGCAAAAGATCATGTGGAACAATTATTTAACAAAGTTGTAGAAAAAAACCCAGGTGAAGAAGAATTTCACCAAGCAGTAAAAGAAGTATTAGATTCATTAGTTCCGGTAATTGCCAAAAAGCCAGAGTATATGAAAGCGGCAATTTTAGATCGATTGGTTGAGCCGGAAAGATTACTTACATTTAGAGTACCTTGGGTAGACGATCATGGAGATGTTCAAGTTAACCGAGGATTTCGTGTGCAATTTAATAGTGCGATTGGTCCTTATAAAGGTGGTTTGAGATTCCATCCATCAGTTAATGCAAGTATTATTAAGTTTTTAGGCTTTGAACAAATGTTTAAAAATTCATTAACTGGTCAACCGATTGGAGCAGGAAAAGGTGGAGCAGATTTTGATCCAAAAGGTAAATCTGATTTAGAAATTATGCGTTTTTGTCAAAGCTTCATGACGGAATTAAGTCGTTATATTGGGCAAGATACAGACGTACCTGCTGGTGATATTGGTGTTGGGGCAAGAGAAATTGGTTATCTGTTTGGTCAATACAAGAAGCTACGTGGTGCTTATGAAGCTGGCGTGTTGACAGGTAAAGCAGTTGGTTATGGCGGTAGTCTTGGACGTAAAGAAGCAACGGGGTATGGAACAGTATATTTTGTTGATGAAATGTTAAAAGATCAAGGTTTCAGTTTTAATGGAAGTACGGTTGTTGTTTCAGGTTCAGGAAACGTGTCTATTTATGCAATGGAAAAGGCAATGGAACTTGGGGCGAAAGTGGTAGCATGTAGTGATTCAAGCGGATATATTCATGATCCGAACGGTATTCAATTAGACACAGTGAAACAATTAAAAGAGGTAGAAAGTAAGCGGATTTACGAATATGTAGATGTTCATCCAGATGCTACTTTTGTGGATGATTGTTCGAAGATTTGGTCAGTTCCATGTGATATTGCCTTACCATGTGCAACACAAAATGAGTTGGACAAAGCAGCAGCAGATACATTAATTGCGAATGGTGTAAAAGCAGTCGGAGAAGGTGCAAATATGCCATCAACGTATGATGCTGTGAATGCATTTTTAGCAAATAATGTGTTATTTGCTCCCGCTAAAGCAGCTAATGCTGGTGGTGTAGCTGTTTCGGCGCTAGAAATGGCACAAAACAGTCAAAGACTATCTTGGACAGTTGAAGAGGTAGATGGAAAATTACAAGATATAATGAAAAATATTTATCAAGCAAGTATTCAAGCATCAGAGGAATACGGTGCACCAGGAAATTTAGTTGTTGGGGCTAACATCGCAGGATTTACAAAAGTAGCGGAAGCAATGGTCGCTCAAGGGGTTATCTAAAAATATATTTTTCCACAAGAACATTAGGCTTCTTTTAAACAAAGTGCCTAATGTTTTTTATTGTAAATAAATCATTTTTTCACTTGGGCAGCAAGTGTTTTTCATGATAATCTATCAAGAGATGGAATAACAATACTATAACAAGGTTGGTTGATATATGAAAAAGCAAATTTTAAGTAATGATTGGTCCTTGATGCTGGCAGATGAGTTTGAAAAAGAATATTATATAAGATTAAGAGAGTTTTTAAAAAAAGAATATCAAATACAAACCGTTTATCCAGAGATGCACGATATTTTTAATGCATTACATTACACTAGTTTTGCAGATGTGAAAGTAGTTATTCTAGGTCAAGATCCATATCATGGGGTAAATCAAGCGCATGGATTAAGCTTTTCTGTAAAGCCAGAAGTAACAATCCCACCCTCATTGCGTAATATTTATAAAGAATTACACGAAGATTTAGGTTGTACGATTCCTAACCATGGCAATCTAATAAAATGGGCAAATCAAGGTGTGCTTCTGTTGAATAATGTATTAACTGTTCGAGCAGGAGAGGCTCATTCACATCAAGGGATTGGGTGGGAACAATTTACAAATCGAGTGATTGAAGTATTAAATAAAAAAGAAACCCCTGTTGTATATATCTTATGGGGAGCGGCAGCGCAAAAAAAGATAAAGCTAATTGATACATCAAAACATTTTATTGTTCAATCGACTCATCCAAGCCCTTTGTCAGCATACAGAGGTTTCTTTGGTAGTAAGCCTTTTTCAAAAACAAATGCATTATTAAAACAAGCAGGCAAAGAAGCAGTCGATTGGGAAATAGCGAGTATATCGTAAATATGTAGTATTGCTTCTTATTAAGAAGGTGTTTGTGTGCAAAAAGAGCGATCGATACGTACGGTATCCATCGCTCAAGTTAGTTTATTTTGCATGTAAAGCGTTCATGGCGTCTTTGACTGTCATGTATGTTCTCATTATTTTTAGCTTTTCCCCAATTTCCGCTGTTTTAAGTGCTAGTTCAGGTCGTATTCCTGTTAGAATAAGCTGAGTGCCAATCAAATCAGTTAAGTCATACAATTTTAATATGGAAGCAGCAACATATGTATCTACTTCATATAGTCCTGATAAGTCCAAAATGAGATATTCGTCCTTTGAGGTGCTTAAATAGTTAGATATAGCAGCAGTTAGCTTTTCCATTCGTGTATGGTGGATATGTCCGATTAAAGGTAATACAGCTATTGACTCAGCGATAGGAACAATAGGGGTTGATAATTGATCCATCTCTGCTAATGCTGCTGCTAATAGCCGTTCATTTTCTTTTTCTGTTGTTACATCCTTTTGGACACCCACAAAGTAAAGCTTCTGTTCTTCCTCCACCCACATTGGGTCAATCGTAAGTTCATTCCAATATCCAGTACCATCTTTTTTATAGTTATATAGTTGAACAGTAATAGATACTTCTTTCTTTATAGCATGTCGAATACGATCAACCGTTACTTGGTCGGTTTCTTCACCTTGTAAAAACCTGCAATTTTTTCCGATAATCTCTTGTGGATAGTAACCTGTCATGTTAATAAAGCCTTGATTAACAAATATAATTGGATGATCGTCTAATGAGGGATCAGTAATAATTAATCCTACTTTAGTATGGTCCAATGCTTGCTTGAATAAATCGTGTTTCTTATCTATGTTATTCATTTCGTACCCTCCAACATATCTTGCATGTCTAATATCATTTATAAAAATAAACAAAAACAATGCACCAACATTTTCTAGGCGAATTATCTCATTTTCAAGTTATAAAATCAATCATGTGTTTGCTATCTATGTGATTTTTACTATATCTTTGAGGGGTGTTAGTCGGTATCTTCTAATTAAAAATCGAATAAAAGCTTAGTAGCTGAATGACATATGTAACTTGTAAATAGGAATGCATTATATACTACATGGTGTGATTATCATTAGTATTGTCTTACATGAAAAGTTTGAAAAGTGGGATATAGAAGAGAGAAAATAGATAGACGAATTAGTAGAACGTATCCTTACAATAGGAGATAAGCTGATAAAAAAGGAAATGGAAGAAGATTTTGTACAAGAGATGATTTATCAGCTTAAGCAAACTTTTACACGTAATGTTTCTTAATTCAAAGAAATTGTAGCACTGGCTGAATAATTTAGAGATGAGCCAATTGCGGATTTTTTTATTGGCGTAACTACAAACATATTTGGATTATGAAAGCCTATCTTGATTAAATTTCGTTGACTGAAAACAGTTAAGATAACTATTCATCTAAATAAATTAGAAACAATTTTTCACTTTTAACCGTATAAAGGTTTAAAGTGCTTTTTAAAAATAGATAGCAAGCTTTTTTGAAAAAACACTTCTAAGGTTATATTATTATGGTACACTTACTAATAGTTTTGTTATTACTGGCTTAAGGAGCTTTTTGTATGCGATTATTCTCTAAACAGTTTAAACTGTCAAAACAGATTTCTACTGTACAAATGATTGTTTTATTTTACGTAACGGCTGTGGCAGTTTCAACGCTTATTTTAAGTATGCCTTTCTTTAAAGCGGAAGGTGCTTCACTTTCTTTTATTGACACAGTGTTTACTGCGATTAGTGCAATTAGTGTGACAGGGCTAACTGTTGTTTCTACTGCCGAGACCTTTAACACGGGAGGGCACATTGCGTTAGCATTTATCTTGCAATTTGGTGGAATTGGGATCATGACGCTTGGAACATTCCTTTACATCTTATTTGGCAAGAAAATTGGATTGCGTGGAAGGCAACTCATTCGAATTGATCAAAATAGAATGACGCTTTCAGGGTTAGTAAGATTAATGCTGAAAATTTTACAAATTGTTTTGTTTATTGAACTTTTTGGAACAATTATTTTATCAACATACTTTCTTGGTTATTATGACAGTTGGCAGGTCGCATTAGAGCAAGGTTTTTTTGCTGCTGTTAGTGCCACTACAAATGCAGGTTTTGATATTACTGGAAATTCTTTAATTCCGTTTGCTAATGATTATTTTGTGCAGTTTATCAATATGGTGTTGCTTGTTTTAGGTGCCATTGGTTTTCCAGTATTGATTGAAGTGCAAGAGCTTTTAAGGGGAAAACATCATGGGATACATGAAAAACATGCATTTTCGTTATTTACTAAATTAACAACCATCACTTTCTTTTCTTTAATTGTAATCGGTGCTGTTTTTATTTTTTTATTTGAACGAAATCTTTTCTTTGCGGATAAAACGTGGCATGAAACAGTTTTTTATAGTTTATTCCAATCGATCACCACACGTAATGGTGGGCTTGCAACGATGGATATGAATGATTTTTCTGCTCCAACGTTATTGTTAATGAGTGGTCTAATGTTTATTGGGGCTTCGCCTAGTAGTGTTGGTGGTGGAATACGAACGACTACATTTGCAATTATGTTATTAGCTATTATTAATTATGCGAAAGGTAACACAAGCATTAAGGTTTTTGGTCGACAACTTTCACAAGAAGATGTGCTACGATCTTTTATTGTTATTACGACTGCCGCCATGCTTTGTATTACGTCAACTATATTGTTAACTGTTACAGAAGACTTTTCACCACTTGCCCTTTTGTTTGAGGTTACTTCCGCATTTGGAACAACTGGTTTGTCCCTTGGGATTACTGCTGACTTAAGTGTAGCGGGCAAACTAATTATTATGTTTTTAATGTTCGTTGGGCGTATCGGTATCTTTTCTTTCCTATTTATTATAAGAGGAAAAGAGAAAAAAGATGTATACCGCTATCCAACAGAAAAAATTATTATTGGCTAATCAAGCTTGAAAAAAGGTACCTATAGATAGAGCGCATGAAAAATAGCGTTTTGTCTATAGGTTTTTTTGGATATTGGGTGTGAAAACGTAGGTGGTTTCTAGTTATGAGCGAGATATATAAAGAAAGTTTAGAAGTAGGGGTGTGTTAATATAGATATTTTCTTGACCGTTACAGGTGGTGTTGATAGAATAAGTAAAGTATAATTACGATTGTGTATATTTTTTATTTCATATGGATTGTTAATTAAATTAATTCCTTTATTAGTAGGCTTATATAAGGTAAGTATGACGTATGGCTACTAAATAATGTGGGATAAATATAATAAACCACCTCGATATAATCTCGATAATAAGGTTCGAGAGTTTCTAACGAGATACCATGAATTTCTCGACTATGGAGGCAGATTTACTTCGTTTAAATCTGTCTTCTGTTATGAAGGAGATGGATTTTTTCGTTATACTAAAGGAATGTAATTCTAGATGAAGGAGCTGACTGGTTTTGCAAGTAAAAAATGAAATGATTCTTGTATTAGATTTTGGTAGTCAATATAATCAATTGATTACAAGAAGAATAAGGGAATTCGGTGTCTATAGTGAACTTCACTCACACCGCTTAACAGTAGAAGAGATTAAAGCAATGAATCCAAAGGGAATTATCCTATCTGGTGGTCCTCACAGTGTATATGGAGAAGACAGTTTCCGTTGTGATGAAGGGATATTTGATTTAGGTATTCCTGTTTTGGGCATTTGTTACGGCATGCAATTAATGACCCATCATTTTGGTGGAAAAGTGGAACGAGCAAATGAGCGTGAATATGGAAAAGCGGATATTCATGTTACAGATAAAGCAAGACTTTTTACCGGAACACCAAATACACAAACTGTTTGGATGAGTCACGGTGATAAAATCATAGAAGCCCCGGCAGATTTTGTTGTAGAAGCAACAAGCTCGTCTACTCCAGTTGCAGGAATGAGTAATGAAGAGAAGCAATTGTATGGTGTGCAATTCCATCCAGAGGTTCGTAATACGG
Source organism: Paraliobacillus sp. JSM ZJ581 (assembly GCF_044383835.1). Lineage (NCBI taxonomy): Bacteria > Bacillati > Bacillota > Bacilli > Caryophanales > Bacillaceae > Paraliobacillus > Paraliobacillus sp. JSM ZJ581. Next base: position 31,621 of record NZ_JBISEP010000016.1, on the reverse strand, counting down.
TCTATGGCAATGACTTGTTAAAACAATTTGTCTTTGGGGTGTGTGGGTGTCAAGGCGATTGGTCAATGGCAAACTTTGTTGAACAAGAAATAGAGAAAATCCAAGAGAAAGTTGGCGATCGTAAAGTATTATGTGCGTTAAGTGGTGGCGTAGATTCATCTGTCGTTGCGGCACTTATTCATAAAGCGATTGGTGACCAATTAACATGTATTTTCGTTGACCATGGTTTGCTTAGAAAAAATGAAGGCGAGATGGTCATGGAAACTTTCCGTGATGGTTTCCATATGAATATCATTAAAGTCGATGCACAAGATCGTTTCTTAAATAAATTAAAGGGTGTAACAGATCCAGAACAAAAACGTAAAATCATCGGAAATGAATTTATTTATGTGTTTGATGATGAAGCGGAAAAATTAAAAGACATGGACTTTCTAGCACAAGGTACACTTTATACGGATATTGTCGAAAGTGGAACCGAAACAGCTGAAACAATCAAGTCACACCATAATGTTGGTGGCTTGCCAGAGGACATGCAGTTTGAATTGCTAGAGCCATTAAATACATTATTTAAAGATGAAGTACGTGCGCTTGGATTGGAATTAGGTTTACCAGAAGCAATTGTTTGGAGACAACCATTCCCAGGTCCAGGTTTAGGTATTCGTGTCTTAGGAGAAGTTACTCCTGAGAAAGTTGAAATTGTGCGTGAATCCGATGCAATTTTACGCGAAGAAATCAAATTAGCTGGATTAGATCGTGATATCTGGCAGTATTTCACTGTATTACCTGATATCAGAAGTGTTGGTGTCATGGGAGATGCAAGAACGTATGATCACACAATCGGTATTCGTGCAGTAACATCTATCGATGGAATGACATCCGATTGGGCAAGAATTCCGTGGGATGTATTAGAAAAAATCTCCACACGTATTGTAAACGAAGTCGATCATGTAAACCGTATAGTGTATGATGTGACGAGCAAGCCGCCTGCTACAATTGAGTGGGAGTAATAACAAAGAGCCCTACAAACCTTGGTAATACTTGGTTTTAGGGCTTTTATACTTTCTGTGGCACAGTTAGGATATACTTCAAAAAGTCGTACTGACAAATTGGTTTTCTATGGTTGTTTAAAAATATTATAGCCTCATCTAACCTCTGAATTAATGCTTTTTTCTCAAGTTCAACACCTAAATTTTAATTTTGATAATGATTAACACTAAAACTATATAACACTTTAATCATAAAAAGCATGCTAACAATCGTCATAAAACTCTCCATTCCAAGTATAGGAATACCAGCTATTCCGATGCACAACAACAATCCTGCTACAAAAATTTGATCGGCCTTCCTTAGTGAAAAGATGATAAAAGCACATATAATGGTGTAAAGCCAAACGAGAATAACACTCCAAATGGAGACACCTAGTAAAATGCCAACAAGTATTAAATGAAAGTGAATAAGTATGAAGATAATTTGTCTCTTCTTATTGTTTGCGTAATATTCACTTGTAGAATTAGTGAAATTAGCTATACACCCTGCGAAAATATCAAATATCAACAGAAATGCTAGTATATTCCTCCATAGTGGATTTTCGGAATAAATGCTGGGGTAATATATAAATAACAATGTAGTAGGTATAATTCCAAAAAGTAAAACACTTATTAGCTGGACCAGATTTTGTCTCTCACCAAAAACTTCATGAAAAATATTTGGAATCTTAATGTACATTTTTATCATCTCCAATTTTGTAGTTATTTTATATTTTAACTATACAACTTTAAAATATAAATTTCAATAATAAATGTAGTTTAATATTGAAAAACTACAAAACTTCACTTATAATTACGATGAGGTGAAAGTAGTATGGATGGATTTGAAAGAAGAAAAGAAAAGAAAATAAAACAGATATTTTCAGCTTCATTTGAATTAGTTATGAAGCATGGATTTGACAAAGTGAGAGTAGATGAAATTGCTCGTAAAGCTCGTGTTTCTCCTGCTACAATTTACAATTATTTTGGCACCAAGGAAGAACTGTATCAATTAACGTTTGACAATTGGATAGATTCAAAACTAAGAGAATACGAAGAGGTATTAAATTCAAAAGCTTCTTTTAATGAAAAGATTAAAGACCTAATGAATCATGAAATAAGAAACATTAAAGTATTGACAAACCTGAGCCAACAGAATCCGGAATCAGTTCATTATTTTCTCCCTAATTTAGAAGAGAAACTTGAATCTTTTTATCTCAATTTAATAAAAGAAGGAAAAAGAGATGGATATATTTCCTCTCATTATTCGGAACAAATTTTAAAGAAGTACTTTAAATTATTCTTTCGTGAAATAAATGAGGATATCCACACAAAAAATGATATAAATTACAATGAAGAAATTGAACAACTTTTACAGCTGGTTTTCCATGGATTATCCTCTAAACAAAAGTAATAAAGAATAAAACAACACCACTTGATATATTTGCTGATCAATTGGTGTTGTCCTCTTTTTGAAGAGAAGCAAAAAAATACACGCTCTCTTTTGTTACCTAAAGTTGTTGTGAGAAAAAGCAATAAGAAAAGGGAAGACCCAAATGAAAGTCCTCCCTTTACTGATACGTAATAAAAAGCTTAAATAATTGTTGCTTTTAGTGATGCGTCTGAAAAAATTATTCTATTATACTTCATTCAGTGTCTTGTAGCAATTCCAACAAATCTTTCGGCTCTTCAAAAACATAATCCGGCTCTACGATACCTTCACCTGAAACACTGCCCCATTTTGCATATCCAAAATCCATTTGTACATGTTTCGCTGCTTGATAATCTGATAAAGAATCGCCAATATAAATTGCCTCACTAGCATCTATATCTAATCTTTTTAAGCATTCTAAAAGTGGAGCTGGATCAGGTTTGTGTTTTTCAATATCATCGGCAATGAATTTATTTATGAGGTCCAGGTTTAGGTATTCGTGTCTTAGGAGAAGTTACTCCTGAGAAAGTTGAAATTGTGCGTGAATCCGATGCAATTTTACGCGAAGAAATCAAATTAGCTGGATTAGATCGTGATATCTGGAAGTATTTCGCTGTATTACCAGATATTAAAAGTTTTGGTGTCATGGGAGATGCAAGAACGTATGATCACACTATCGGTATTCGTGCAGTAACATCTATCGATGGAATGACATCCGATTGGGCAAGAATTCCGTGGGACGTATTAGAAAAAATCTCCACACGTATTGTTAATGAGGTAGATCATGTTAACCGTATAGTGTATGATGTAATGAGCAAGCCGCCTGCTACAATTGAGTGGGAGTAGTTGTAGGAGAGCTAGAAACCTTTGTGTATCAAGGGTTTTTGGCTCTTTTTCATTTTCCATTGCACTTTCATTACACTTTTTGACTTTGTTTTCTTAAATAGTCAACAATGAATTGATTTTTCGGTGAGGAATCATAGTTTTGTTCAGCTTGTTTGAATGTTATGATTCCATTTAGTTTGTTAGCTACTTCAAAGTTGCTATTTGGGTAGAGGTGTTCATATGTTCCTAAAGTTGTTTCGATATCTTCATGCCCTAGACGATATTTAATGATGAGCGGGTTTTCCCCCATACTAATAAGTAACGAAGCATGAGAGTGACGCAATCCATGAATTCTGATTCGGTGAATGCCAGCCAGCTTAGCATAACGTTCAATAGCATATGCTAGCGGATGTTTCTGGGTAGGAATACCGTTATAACTCATCACAAAATCTGTTTTGATAAGATCTTGTTGCATATTTTTCCATTCTGATAAAATATTTAATGTACATTCATCAAGTACAATGTGTCGAACACGCGCTTTTGTTTTCGGTTCAACAAATCTATAATTACTTTGGTTCTTATAATAAAGATTTTTGTTGATGCTAAGTATTCCCGAATCAAAATCAACATGCCCCCATTGAATGGCGGTAGCTTCACTAATTCGCATTCCTGTCATAAACAAAAACCATAAAGAAACAAAAAGGAAATGTTGGTAGTAATGCTCTTTATAAATGAAAGAGATTACTTTTTTAAATTTTTGGATCTATACTAAATGTGGTGGTGCCCCTTGATCTATCAAGCCTTTAATAGAAACAAAAAAATACACCTTTCCACAAACTCTAGTACATCTTTTGAAATTGGATATAGTCCTGTTTGCTCAGCAGATAGTTTTCTAACTTCCCAGAGCTCATCTAGTAACTTTGTATCTCCTCGGAAACAATTTGCATACCTTCTTCTGATTCAGGCTTTATATTATGTTTGATACACCACTCTATTCGTCGCAGTAAGGAAATATATTGCTGAGTTGTCTCGTCACTGTCACCAAGATTTGGCACTGCATTTTCTAAGAACACCTTTTCATCATCTTGAAAATAGTCCATCCACTTTTTAGAGCTATGTTGTGAATTTCGCACAAGTGTGGAAACTCGTTCCCAAGATAAAGATTCTTACATATCCAACATATTAATTAATGAGGTAGTGTTGGAAATACTTGTATTAAGTTCTGAGAGTTGTTCTTGCAGGTAATTATAGTGCGAAACTAGGATTTGTTTATAAGATAATTGATATAATATCTCACGAATATTCTCTAGTGGAAGCGAAAGAGATTTTAAAATGATAATTTTCTCTAACCTAAACAGATCATTTTCTGAATACAATCGCTTTCCATTCATGTCTTTAAAACTGGGAGTGAGAAGGTTAATTTGATCATAATAGCGAAGCGTGCGAATGGATATACATCGCTGTTTAGATACCTCTCCAGTAGTCCATCGTTTCATTTCATTCCCGCCTTGCAAAAACTTGCGGGTTACGTAACGTAACCAATTATAGTTGAAATATATCATAATAGAAAGAGGGAAAATGAATGAAAATGATTTGGAAGAAAAAAGATTGTTGGAGTTGGGAAGAATTTATTTGGTTAATATTACTTGAATTTGTTATTGTCATTGGTTGTGTTAAATTTGTTGTGCAGACGATTTATTCTAATTGGTTTGATGACGAACTATATGCTGGTACATTAATGGGATTAACGATAGCGATAATTCTAATTCTAGGTGTTTATTTTATTGCATTACGACCAAAAAAGCTTTCCTTGGCCGAAGTAGGCTTAAAAAGATTTTCTGAAAATAATTGGAAAATCATCATATTATTTTCGATTATTGTGATGATTGGTGTTGTAATAATCTCCGTACTTACTAGTTTTATTGAAAATTCATTAGAAAATAGTAAAACAGAAGCCATGCAGCAAAACATAACTTTCTTCACTGTTTTTATTAGCTTTGTCTCTGCGGCAATTATCTCCCCAATATACGAAGAGATTTTTTATCGTGGTTTTCTATATCGCTGGTTACGTACACGTTTAGGATTTACTAGAGCTATTCTACTTAGCTCACTTATCTTCACTGTCATTCATATTCCTGCATACAGTGTCATGCCAGTAAATTTTTTTAGCGGTATTATTTTTGCTTTAGCCTATGAAAGAACTAATTCGATTTTACCTTCCATAATTATTCATGGGGGAACTAACGGAATAATGGTTTTGTTGGCTACTTTGGCATGATAGAATATAATCAAGTATTTATAATTAAAGGAAAGGGAGTACTATATCATGAAAGGATTTGTAAAATTTATCTTTTTAAATTTTGCTATGGTAGCACTTATTTCAATGTTAGCTGGGTGTGCTAATGAAACAAAAGAAACAGAACCTGCAGATGTGGAAGAAGCAGAAGATCAGAAAGAAATGAATAATAATGAGTCAGAACCAAAAGAAGAAGATTCAAATGACAATTCTGTCGAAGAGCCTGTATCCGAAAACAAGAATGGTAGTACTGATGAAGGAACAGAAAGTGCAAGATCAAACAACGAAACTAAAACCACAGAAAATATTACGCTGTCTTCATACTCTTCTGAGAAAATCGAATATGCACGTGTTTGGCTACAACTTGGGAAGACTCAAGATATTGATGAATTGAATGTTGAACACATTTCAGTTGGCAAGCCGTTGAACCCTGACGATGAAACAAGTATCAATTATCCAGAAAATGTTATTAGGCTAACAGGTTCTCGTTTAGTAGAAGGGTCTATAACTTATAGTGGTAATGGAGACGGAACTATTAACTTATATAACAGAATCCCTCAGCGTTGGGACGGTGAAAACCCTGCCGGTGAGGATGTTTACAAAACAATTATTGAAGATATTGAACAAAAATCCATTGATCCAGGAAATGATGAAGAAATTATAAACTTGATTGATAAACTGCATATTTACTAATCAAAGGTTTGTCTATTCATATTAAAAAAGTTTTCATACTTAAAATATAGGGCTGTTCAATACACAGAACAGTTCTATAAGTAACACCTCATCATTATATGTTTGGTCACTATACTACCAACCATGATCGCTAACTAAAATAGAAGGAAAGATTAGAACTTTTCTTTTTCTAACTTTACATTGCTACAACATATTTATAATATTCTAAGGATAATCTTATAAATGCCAACACAAGAATGATTCTTACGCAGATTTGAAGGATGAAGCATATACAAATGACCATTCTGCAAGGTAGCGTAGGAAAGTATTACATTCATTTATTGATATCATGCCCACCAAGTAAACTTTTGCAATATCTAAAAAGTAGATCATCGAGATTATTACAAGATGAATTCTCAGAGCTAGAGAAAAGGTATTGGTCAATATTTATGTGTAAGAGGATATTTTTGCAACACTAGGGACAGTGACGGAAGAAATAATAAGAAAATATATTGTGAATCAATTCAATGAAGGAAAAGATGAACTATTCATAATTGATGAATGAGTTTAGTCTATATTTTGAATATACTTCAGCTTAAGTTCTTTAATTAGGACTTTAGCCTAGTCGCAGACATTTATGTAAAAATCCACCTGCTTTAGCAGGTGGCCGTTTAAAAATTATTATAGTATTTATTTAATAGGAATTAAAAACTCACAGGCTTTGTCTTCACCTACCTCTTCTTTATATCGCTCTATTACCGGTTCTTCACGGAGGGTCAAATCATTTTCTCTTATATATTCAGTCAATTTGTTCCAAAACTGTTGAACTGCTTCTGTAGTATGCCTGACTGTGATTACTGCATACTTTCCCCCTTAAAATATCCAGACTTAACCTTGTTATCTTTTGAAAAATCCTTATCTGTAGCTAAAACCAGATCATATCTACATTTCTCAGGTGGTATTATTTGTGGATTATCTTGAGCAATACCGAAAATCCCATTTTTTAATAAAGTTTTTGTTAAATTGTTTTTTGCAATCCAAATTTTAAAATCCTTCATCATATCAAAGTTTTTAGGATTGCCATATGCACCAATGTTTCTCATATAAACTATTTTGTTTTTATTTAAAATTTCAATTTTATAGTTCATTATTTCCTCCTAAATATATATTGGAAGACTGGCCAGTAGTTCCTCATAAATTACGATAACATGCTTTAAAATGGAATTCATTAATATTTTTAAAAAAAGTGAGCATGAAAAGTAATACTATACTTTGCTAACCACTACCTCACTACCGCTTGATTCACGATTTTTTTGTGAAACATAAGAAGTCGAGTTATTTCCACGAAAAAACGGTACTGGAAAGTCAACACTTATTCAGACAACATTCTTAAAGGCTGTTTCTTCATATTCAAGTGGGCTTAAATAACCCAATGTTTCGTGAATTCTAATGTTATTGAACCAATTCACATAATTGTCGAACTGAAAAGTGAGTTCATCTAGACTATCAAAACTCGTATGATGAACGAATTTAGCCTTGATTGTTTTAAATGTCGCTTCTATTACCGCATTATCATATGGTGCACTTTTGACAGAGTTCCTTTCTTTAATTGGAACATTATTTACTAGTGCATTCTCTACTTCATAGGAAATTGCTGAAACAGCACTAGTTTCTTCTGTATTTGACTGAATTCCTTTATCCTTAACCTCATAAACACTCATTAATTAAATCTTCCCCTGATACTGGTTGGAAATCAATTGAATCAACAAATACTACAGGTGGATTCTTTGAAAAACGAATCTCTATATTCTTATAGCCAACGGAGTTTCCAGCTAAATCACCTCGTCCTTTTAACAATAATGTCGGTGCTTTATCTGTAGGAATATCATATTTTTCCCTTAAAGCTTGAACGTTTTTATCTTCATTAGTTAGTTCATATCCCAACTCATATATAGGGACTTCAGGATTATACATTTTTTTTATATTCTTATAAGTATTAAATTTTTTAAAATTAGCATATTGAACAAAAAACTGGAATTTTTTATTTTTTCTGCTACGTTATTGTTATCCGAAATACTTTCCTCAAGTTGAAAGCCCTCCTTGGTGTATACTACAGGATATTCTTCTTCTTCAACAGGCTTACTCAAGTTATTCCATGTTGTCATAGTGTAATATTTCCCATTTGTTTTTTTGTATTTTGATTTATTCTTACAATCATACCTTCTGTAACTAGTCCACTATCTTCTGATTCGCTCATCGACATACTTGAATGTAATACCCAAACCCCTTTGTCATTTTTATCAAATTCACTGTCTCGGTAACCTTCCATATCATAGAAGTCTTCTAGATTTTTAGTTGGGTACATCGCTAATACTTTATCAAAACTTTGTTCGATCTCTGCTTTATTTTTTGTATTACAGCCTGTTAAACTACTTATAAATAATATTATTCCTATAATTAAACCTATTTTCTTCATCATTTTAGTGACTTCCTCCTAATAAACATAGCAATTAAGTTGTTCGTTAATTATTAATAGTTTATCAATAGGTATTTAAACCTTCCAATAAATTCATAAAATCTAAAAAAGGCTCCTCGCTATTTAAATTCATAGTATAGTCAAAAAAAGAATAGTAGTTTGTTTGACAGGGAGAGATGGTGTGCATAATGGACGAGCCACGAAGCCAATATGAAAGGGGGGGAGCGCTATTGTGACTACGAGTTCGCGTGAAACATTCTAAACCCCCTTCTGCTACCATACTAAATAGCGAAAAGTCACCTAAAATAATCACTCTATCAAAAGCTAAGGATAATAAATATTGTATGCCTCGAACGTATTGATTGGAATATTATTCTGTAGCCTTCGATAACTATTTTTTAAAATTGATTTAGAACCGTTATCACCTTATTTTTCCTTGACAAATAACACACAATGTGGAAAAATATTGTAATATAGGCGTGTTAGTATGAACGAAAAAAATATCAAAATACAACAATCCATTTCAAAAAGCTAATACTTCTTATAGTTGGAGATATTAGTCTAGTATTTTAGTTTGTCGTTTTTGAAAACACATAAAGTGCTGTCCAAAAGTCTTTTTAGTTCACATAAAAATAGAATATTTCATGAATGAAAAAGTGAAGGAGGTAAATATGATAGCAAATTTAATTAAAAAATCATGGTTACCTCTTTTTTTTACGTTAATTGTATTTAGTGTTATTGCTGGTGGTATTTCTATGATTTTATCTTTAGAGGAAAAAATGACAAATACTATTAATAAACACACGTATCGAATTTATATGAATCAAAATGATACGGAAGCATATTTTACAAACGAAGATTTATTATCATGGTTAAATAAGCAAGCTGATCCTTTTACATTTTATAAGAACATACCAGCATCTGTTAGTCGCTTGAGCTACTCAAATGAAGATTCATCTATTTACAATGTAGGTAAAAACGCTGCTAAAATTAATGTTTGGAATAAAGATGATCAAATCGCTGAAAATGGTAAAAAATATTTTTATTTTGATCAAATGGAATATGAAGTAGTCGGTTATCTCAATAGTTTTACTAATGTAATAGCAAGTATTATTCCATCACTACAAGCCAATCCAAAAGAACCGATGAGCGGGGAATACTATATAGACGCTGGAGAAAAAAGTGAACTCCTCATACAAGATTTATTAACTGCGATACAAAAAATAAATATGGAGTCTGATTTTGATTATGAAGAAGTGGAAAAAGCATGGATAACTGATTTATTTAATCAAAGCTTTGCGTTGCTTATATTCCTTGGTTCTAGTACGCTTCTATTTGTCTCTGGTTTTACTATTATACTTTCATGGGTAGAAAAGTATAAAAGAGAAATGTTTGTTAGAAGATTATCAGGAGCAGGTGAAACCCGTTTGTTACTAATGATTTACTTCAATATGTTAAGCGTTCGATTTATAGGCATCATACTTGCAAGTTTAATTATCTTTTTAGTTACTAATATTTTCCACTTATTACCTTACGATACGGTATTTCGTTGGGAATCGATCGTGGTAGGTGTCGTGCTATTCTTTATGATGGATATACTATACACGCTTCCTATGTTATTTATTAACCAAAAGAAACAATTAATTAAAATTATGAGGTAGTAAAAATGCTGATTCAACTTAAATTTGCTTTGGAAGATATTTGGAGAAAAAAACTTTATTTCATTTCATTTTTTATTCAAATTATGCTCATCATACTATTAATTACAGAATGTTTTGCCTTAATACATAAAAATCAGGATGCTCATGATCATATATCCAATGCGTTTGATATATCCAATGCTTTTTATATATCAATGGCAGAGAAAGAAGATTTTGCAGGTGGAGAATATGAAGAAAATATAATGAAAGATTTATATGCTTATATGAATAAAAACGATGAGTATATAAGCTTTGCAACTATTGAAGATTATATAGAAATAAAAGATATGCCTAAAAATTCACTTTCTGTAGAGATGGAGCAAGGTTCTAGCAAAATTTGGGCTTATAAAACACTATCTATTTCATCCGGTTTTATAAATGTATTTGATCTTTCTTTATCAAAAGGAGAATTTTTTGATGCGAGTTGGGAGTATGTAAGCAATAAAAGTATACCAGTTGTGCTTGGTTCTTCATATGAAAAGTATATGGCTATTCATGATGAATTTACTGATGGTGGTAATCAAAAATATAAAGTCGTTGGTTTTTTACAAGATGGGCAAACTTTTGTGGATATATCATCTGGCGAAGGTGTTGTCGGATTAAATGACGTTATATTAACTCCGATTGATGTTACGACATTTGACAATTTACTTACGGATGGAAATTATTCTTATGAAACTTATCTTGAAAATTCAACGATCATATTTAAGGATAGAAACGATATAAAAGAATTGAGAGATATTGTTGGAAATTCAAAAACATATATTTATAATTTTAATAGTGTGGAAGGCGTTTCTGGTTATATGGAAAATTCCACACAAGAAGATGTTGGTGTGTTTTTATTTATATCAATATTAGTTATTATTTTTGCTTCATCTCTAGTAATTATTAATACTTTTGAATTTATTAGAAAGAATCTTAGAGAATTTAGTATTCATATTTTTTGTGGGGCGACCAAGAAACATATTGCATTAAGGATTTTTTTACAAATATTTATTGTTTGGTTCCTTTCCTTTATTATTTCTCTAATAATATCGAATCAAACTTTTATTGTATTAGGTGTTTCAGGATTAATTTTATTACTTTGCCTAGGAACATGTCTTCCTAGCTTTATTACACTTTTTAAACTTCAAATAAGCGATATATTAAGGAGCAAAGAATAAATGTTTGAGCTGAATGGTATTTCAAAGGTATATAACAAATCTAAACCGAATGAAGTGAAAGCTCTGCAAAACATTAATTTAAAAATAGAGGCAGAGAGCATGTTGGCAATTATGGGACCATCAGGTTCGGGGAAATCTACGCTACTCAATATAATAGGCTGTCTAGATGTGCCAACCGCAGGAACATATAAGTTAAATGATCGAGAAATACAATCTTTAAGTCAAGGGAAATTAGCTGCTATACGAAATCAGCATTTTGGTTTTGTCGTACAAGACTTTGCACTTATTGAAGAATATACAGTTATGAAAAATGTTGAAATACCAATTCGTTATAGTAAAAACAAAATCAATAAAAAAGAAAGAATATTCACCTTGCTTGATACGCTTGGTATAAAGGAAAAAGCGTCTGAATATGCATATAATTTATCGGGTGGACAAAGGCAACGTGTAGCAATTGCCCGCGCATTAATTAATGATCCGGATATTATTTTAGCAGATGAGCCGACCGGTGCGTTAGATCAAGAAATGGGTGAGCAAGTATTATCTATTTTCAAAAGAATACATAAAGAACAGCATAAAACTGTTTTAATCGTAACACATGACGACAAAGTCGCGAAACAATGTGAGGGAATAGTAAATATAGTAGACGGAAAAATATATTGAAGTTTATGCAAAGCTTATAAATGATAAGAAAAAAATCTGTTTTTAATCTTTCATGAACTTTATTTTAAAGCAGTATGGTGAGGGGTTTTTGAAACAACAGGGCTTTAAGTTGAGGGTTAATATACTATTTATATGGTATATCATTGGATGAAATAATGAAACTAGACTAAATTAAAATGATATATTTCGCTATTAAATTAATATAAAAAGTCGGGATGATTTCTCAATCGAGCATTGTGACCTATTAAAATCTGTGGCACACTTTATATCAAATGTAATGTTTTTGTATTTTTGGTATTTACTGAAAACCCCTTTGTTTATAAGGGGTTCAGTTTTTTACTCTATATAAACCATAACGTAATGTTATAATCAGCAGAAAAAGTTTTTACGTATAGAATTTGTAAAAGGTTGAGGTGTCCTCATGGATCTTTACAAACACGCTTTTAATATCGGAAAGAACTACTTGTTTGTCATTTTGAACAGAAGATAAAATGCGATTTAATATTACAGAGACTTCGAGCAAATTATTAATTTTTTCATCGATTACTTTAATCTGTTTTTTTACTGATGTTTCTAGACAGAATGATGGTTCATTTAGTATGTGTCGTGTTTCACGAAAGGTAAATCCAAGATTCTTAAAGATGGTAATGATAAGGAGATAGATAAGATCCTGATCACTATAAATACGGCGATTTGTTTGACTATCTCTTTCAGGTTCTAGAAGTTCCCTTTTGTCATACTCTCGGAGTAATCTGATTGGCACTCCTGTTAAGTCAACAACCTGACTGATTTTAAACTGGCTATTCCCCTTACTCTTTCTAGTCCTTTTCAATTTGAATTCCCATGTTTTTTGCTGTACCTGCAATCACTTTCATCGCACTTTCTACATTATTTGTATTTAGGTCGGGAAGTTTAATTTCAGCAATTTTCCTAAGCTTTTCTTGAGTAATGGTTCCCGCGATTTCATTTCCGGGCTTGACAGCTCCTTTTTTTATACCTGCATATTGCTTTAGTAAAAATGACGCGGGTGGAGTTTTCAGTTTTACGTCAAATGTCCGATCTTCATATACTGTTATTTCTGCAGGGATGATTTTTCCAGATTGTTCCTTTGTTATTTCGTTGTACTGGTTACAAAATTGTAGGAGGTTGATTCCTGTAGGAGCTAAATTCTTACCTACTTTTGCAGGGTTTGCTTTACCAGCCTCTATCTCTAGCTTCAATTTTCTTTTGATTATCTTTTCCATATTCGTTCACCCTTCTATTTTCGATTTTCTTCTTCAAAAGTGAGTATAATGCCTAACGAAACGTGAGGGTCAAGTGTTTATTTAAAAAAAGATGGATATTAATTTCGATTAATAAACAGATCTATTCTTTTGTTTATTTGCATTAACGGTGAGCAAAAAAAATGCAAATGCCGAATCGCTCGTTCATTCGTGCTAAATTTATCGTTATGTTAGTAAGAATATATGCCGGAATAGTACTGATGTTTATCGATGAGGATCATATGAGAAATAGTAATCACCCGAGCGGTTAAAGCAGGCTAAGTTAGCCAAGCAATTTTTTTCCTATGAAAGACATTAGAGTGGTTTGATTATTTATTGCTTATGACACAATAAGCGAGTTCTTTATCAGTCGAGGAAGGATAAATTGAGCAATTGAGAAAAATTACTTAGCAACTATGTATGATAATCTTAGATATAATCACGAAGAAGGAATTTTTGAACAATATGATTTTTATAGGGGATCATCTATCGAACTACTTGGTTTTGTCTCCTCGGAAGAAAAAGCTGATGTTATTCATAAAGGATATAGTAATTCCTTTCGCTGTAATTTAGGACATATCCCTGTTACAGAGGAGGGAATAATGTATTACTTTGGAATGAATCAACCAGGAAAAATCCCTGCAAAAATACAAGAAGCTTTTAAACGAGGGACAAGTCCAAAAGATTGGTCTACCATGCCCCTTACTTTAAATGAAATACGTGATTTACTATTAGAACAAAAGGGACGAGTAAGAGAGACCTTTTCTGGAAGATTAGAAGAACTCGCAGCAAACGTATTTGCATTTAAAAATAAAAAGCTAAAGATGAACTTTAAAGTAAGTACTCGTGAATTTTTCAAAGATTTCATTCCGTCAAATGGTGTTCAATATTCTATTTAGCCATTCACAGTTAAAAAATGTATATAAGATAAAATGGCTATTTTTTTACTTTAGCAGAAGAAGGGAGGGTCATTAAAATGAAGAAACAAGTATTATTCATTCATAGTGTAGGGACTCAGGGTTCTCAGCAAGGAAGTAGCGGTTTGATAGCATACTTACAAGAAAGGCTTGGTGATGAATACAACTTATTAAATACTAAAATGCCTGTCCTAGACAATCCTGAGTACAAGCCTTGAAAATTTCAAATTGAAAAACAATTAGCTAAAACAACAGGTGAAGTGATTATCATCGGTCATTCTTTGGGAGGTTCAGTGCTATTGAAATATCTTTCTGAGCAAGCTTTCAACCAATTCATTGCCAGATTATTTTTGATTGCAGCACCATATTGGGGAAAGGATGATGACTGGCAGGGTGAGGAATATACCTTATTAGAAAATTTTAATTCAAAACTTCCTAAAATATCACACCCGTAATGATGAGGCGGTGTCATCTACACACATTGGATACTATAAAGAAAAACTTCCACAGGCAATCACTCGAACACTCGATGGAGATGAACATCATTTTAGTCATGGATTACCTGAACTTGTTGATGATATTAAAGGATTGTAATTCGTTATTTTTTTAAAATTAGTCTAATGAAAGATATTTTCTTAAATTAAAATTGAAGTGAATAGAAGAAGTCATTTATATCATCCAAGTGAAAGAAACAGCTAGACTTTAAACTGCTGGCTGTTTTTTTATTATAGGTTTTTCAAAACCCCTGTCTATGCCAGGGGTTTTGAAAAGCTTTTAGTGTGGGATCAAAAAAGCCTCCTTCTTTGGTAAGATAATGTTGGTTCCCGACCACAACATCTCACCAAATAAGTAGGCGTGTCCCTCGAAGGAGAAGTATAATTTAACAAATACAACATGACACTTAAGTATCATATTGTATTTGCTCCAAAGTATAGCGGATCAATAATATTTAAGACTGTGTAACAAACATGATTCAATCTATTATTCCTACTTAAACAGTTTTAAAGATAGTACTGTGCATACCACAATAGCGGCAACCATCAAAATAATAGGCGAAAATATATTATCAAGCGGTAATCCTAAAGTTGCTCCTTTAAGCAATTTTATTCCTTGTGTTAGCGGAAGAATATCAGCAAACTTTTGTAATGCTGTAGGCATGATCTCATAAGGAAGTGTCGCTCCAGAAAAAATCAACATTGGGAAATATAAAATGCTAGCAATAATACTTGCGATTTTTATGTTTGGTGCTATCCCTCCAGCCATCATGCCAATGCTGAATATTGACAGCATAACGAATATAAACGATAAGAAAAAAATTATGAAAGATCCCGCCATTTGAAAATTAAAAAACAAAAAAGCCACAAGACAAATAAGTACCAATGATACCAGTGAATAAATAGAATAGATTGTTACCTCTACCATCAAAATCATTATTGGTCTGACAGGTGTTACTTGCAGTTTTTTTAGAATTTTTCTGTTTCTGTAATCAAATATAACTAGGGGTAACCTCATCAAACCACCAGCACTAATAGCGATTGTGGATACTGCGCCGAAAGATTGTTGTGAAAATGTGTATGCTGCTCCATCGAAGGCAGGTTTGTTGTCATAGATGATACCTAATAGAATGATAATAATGACAGACATACATAGAGCAAAAATAAACATATCCATTCCTCTAAGTGAGTGCTTTAATAATGTTTTTAGCTTTTTTTTTAAGCCCGTTTTGCAAAATATCCACCTTTAAAGCTGCACGAGCTAAGCGAAACTGTTCGATATGAAAATCTGTAAAAATGCGATATCCATTTGCTTGACGTTCTGCTACTGGTATCAGTTTGACCTGTTCATACAATCTCACCGTATTAGGGTCAATCCCGATAATTCTTGCTACTTCAATTGTTTGATATGTATTCATCAATATATCTTCTACTCTCGATAAGATTATACTAATAATTCAAAATATGGTGTACTAGTGGAGGGGTAATGCCAGTTAAAACATGTAAAAGGAAAGCGGCATGCAGATGATGTAGAAGTATAGATTAAGTTCATTCAACATAGAGCTAAATTTAAGAAGAAGATACTTAAATCAACAGGTTTACATGTCTAAAAGCATACGCTTGACAAGAATATGGGCAATGCATAGACTTTAGGAGAATGATTTTTTAATCAAATGAATGTTTTATCAAAGAGGTGATGACAATAAAAAATAATAAAATGCTTCACGATCATGATCAAAATTTAAACTATGTTTTAAAACGAATGCCTGATACCTCATCTTTTTTAGAAGGGGCTGCTGTTTTCCAACAGCTATGTGATGGTTCGCGTCTTCGAATCTTTTGGTTGCTCTGTCACTGCGAAGAGTGTGGACATAATATTTCAGCTGCTCTTGGTATGAGTCCTGCATCTGTTTCTCATCACTTGAAAACGTTAAAGTTACATGAATTAATTAAAAGTAGGCGTGCTGGAAAAGAAGTTTACTACTCACTTGCTGATAGTGAAAAAGCTCGCTTAGTGCATCAAATGGTAGATGATTTTTTTAAAATGAGTTGCCCGTTGAAAGGACTATAGAGGGGGAGGGAGTACTCATAGAGTTTCCCCCTCATTATATGATTGATTCTATCGATGCTTCAAAATTTCAGGTCACTTGTTTTGAAAAATTGGTACCGGCATGTTAAATGCTTTAACGTTGAGCGCTCTTATCGCGTTGAGAATTGCTATAATAGATACGCCGACATCAGCGAACACCGCTCCCCACATCGTTGTCATTCCCAATGTTCCTAAAATCAGTACAATTCCTTTGACACCTAAAGCAAAAACAATGTTTTGTTTAGCGATGCGGAGTGTCTTTTTGCTTATTTTCATTACTGTGGCAATTTTGGATGGCTCATCGGTCATAATTACGACATCTGCAGCTTCAATCGCTGCATCTGAACCTAATCCGCCCATAGCAATTCCAATATCTGCACGTGCAAGAACCGGAGCATCATTGATGCCATCACCAACAAAGGCAAGCTTTCCTTTTGCATTTTTTTGCTTCATTAGCTCTTCCACGTGCTCAACCTTATCTGCAGGCAATAGCTCCGTAAATGCTTTATCTAGTCTAAGCGTAGTAGCAACTTTTTTGCCCACCTCATCAGTATCACCAGTAAGCATGACTGTCTGCTTGATTCCTGCTGATTTCAAAGCTGTAACAGCGTGTCGAGCATCTTGCTTCATTTCGTCCTCAACAAGGAGGTATCCCATATACGCATCATTTACGGCTAGATGAACAACAGTCCCGACAAGTTTCTTACTATTGTAGGGTATGCGTTCACGTTGCATAAGTTTGGCGTTACCTGCTAATACGATATTTCCATCAATGACAGACTTTACACCATGACCAGCAATTTCTTCGATATCTTTAATACGAGAGGAATCAATTGTTCTTCCAAATGCCTTCTTGATACTCTGTGCTATAGGATGATTGGAATAATCTTCTGCATAAGCTGCTAATTCTAACAATTCCTGATCGGTCATTTTATCGGAGTAAATATCACTAACAACGAAGCTACCTTTTGTTAATGTGCCAGTTTTATCAAACACGACTATCTCTGTGTAGGCCAAAGCTTCAAGGTAGTTACTTCCTTTCACTAAAACGCCAGATTTGGAAGCCCCGCCAATTCCACCAAAAAAGCTAAGTGGTACCGAAATAACCAAAGCACAGGGGCAAGAAATGACAAGAAAGATTAGGGCTCTTTCAATCCACATAGGAAAAGGTTGCCCTGTGACAAGTGGTGGAATGATAGCCAGAATAACCGCCGCTAAAACAATGAACGGGGTATAATAACGAGCAAATTTGGTAATGAAATTTTCACTTTTACTTTTTTTATCAGAAGCATTTTCAACTAATTCCAATATTTTTACTACGGTAGACTGACCGTATGCTTTACTTACTTGAATGGTTAACTTACCGGTTTGGTTGATACAACCGCTAATCACATCTTCTCCTGTCTGTACTTCCCGTGGCACAGATTCTCCTGTTAGAGCGGAGGTGTCTATTGCAGAGAAACCGTCTGTTACAACTCCATCAAGAGGGATTCGCTCTCCAGGCTTCACCACAATAGTCTCATTAATCTGTACATCTTCTGGATCAACCTGTATCAACTCGCCATTTCTTATTACATTGGCATAGTCGGGGCGAATATCCATCAACTCAGATATTGACCTGCGAGATTTTGAAACGGCATAGGATTGAAACAGTTCTCCAACTTGAAAAAATAGCATAACAGCAATACCTTCCGAATATTCACCAAGAAAGAAGGCGCCAATCGTTGCTACTGACATTAGAAAGTTCTCGTCGAAAACCTGTCCTCGAGCAATATTCCTTGCTGCTTTCCAGAGAATGTCTCCTCCAACGATGAGATACGGGATAAGATACATTAGGAATGCAGCAATGCCATCTAACTTTAAAAACAGTGCTGTTATGAAACCAACGGATGCAATAAGGATACGCAGCAAACGTTTTTTTTCTTTCTTTGACATGTTCGTATCCGCCTCCTATTTGAATACGGTTCTTTATTTATTCGTTATGAACCAAATAGATGTAAATAAACATGTGTCCATTCACTTAATCGGCTATTGACACATCCGAATCAATTTTTTTTATAACCTTCTTGGCTTGTTTAAAAACGCCATCGAATTTGTCATCTGGAGCTTCAAGAATCATTCGTTGCCCCATAAAATTAACCTTCACATCAATCACATCATCTAGTTTGCGAATACGATCTTCAATTTTCGCTGCGCAACTGCCGCAGTCTATATCTAGAAGTTTATAAGTTTTTTTCATAAAACAATTGCTCCTTTCAATTATTTTTTATACAATCAAATTATCAAACAATCAAATGATCGTTTGATTGTATTTGAATATAAGTATACTGATTTTATCTTTCATTTTCAACATAATCTAGAAGGTGAGACCAATTGGATTAAATTTTTGGCTGATTGGAATAAGTATTATGAATATAGACAAGGAACATTGAGGTACCTGATTGTTGCTAGTAGTCTATGTATTTATCTTATCTTTAAGCGCTAAAATTAGTTCCAAGGGAAGGGATGAATCATATGAAAGATTCTTTTTTTTCACATATTAATAGAGACATGAAGTTAGTGCAAAACTATCATCATGTTGTTTATCGGCTGAACCAAGACAAGGGCCAAGGAACTGCAGCTGTCTACTCTGTACTTCCTGGTGTTGAGGTGATCGTTTTTAACTTTCAAGCAAGTCACTACATACCACCGATTTATCCAAACTTAAATATTTTGGAATTGAATCATTGTGACGAAGGACGAGCTGGATGTAAAATGAAGGATGGATGCCTGCAATATATAGAAGAAGGTGATTTGTTTATGAATACTATGAGCAACCGTAGTAATTATATTGAATTTCCATTAGAGTACTACAAAGGTATAAATATTATAATTGACTTGGATAATTTAACAAGTCAATTAGGAAAGTATATTCCGGATATCCCAATCGATGTACAAGAGCTTGCTAATCGCTTTTTTTTAGATGATGAATGTTTTTTTATACAGGTAAAAGAGGGCATTCACCATATCTTTAGTAGTATGTATTCGATCCCTTTAGAGGCAAGGGGTACGTATTACCGACTGAAAGTTTTGGAAATTTTAATTTACCTTTATTATTTTGACACAGCTAAAGAGCAGCAGAATAAACTTTACGTCCGTCAAGAAGTTGACATTATCAAACAAATTAAAAAGATGATGACAGAACAAATTGACCACCGATTTACGATTGGTGAACTAGCAAAGCAATATTGTATTAGCACTACCGCATTAAAGACTACGTTCAAAGGTGTCTACGGTGTTTCGATCGGGGCGTATATGAAAGAATATCGTATCAAAAAAGCAGCTTTGATGTTACTTCAAACGCAAAAAAGTATTGGAGATATTGGTTTGGCAGTAGGATATAAAAGTCAGAGTAAATTCGGAGCAGCCTTTAAAGAGTTGTATCAAATTAGTCCACATGAATACCGCAACAAACATGATATATAATAAAACCATAAATTTTTTGAAGGTAAAGATTTATGCAAGAATTTTATAGGCATTAGCTTGCTTGTATTTAGGTAATCGTTGCAATCCGTGTAAATACTTGAAATAAAAAAGTTATGGTTATCAATTAATCAATGCATATCAACTGTCATTTGTAACGGAGAACACAAGCTATTAAACTGTCAAGGTCTTAATATAATTAGCTCTTTTAGGCGCTTACGAGACCGTTTGATAGAATCAATAGAAGCTGTAGTACTTGTGCTACAGCTCTTTTGTGATCGTAAAATAGACAACAAAGAATCTACTTGTGCATATTAGTTACTGGTGACTCATAAACTAATAATACCAACACAATGAAAGACATTAGCATTTGCCCCTAAATGGATTTTTCATAGCTAGCAAAAAAGTATTTCTGTTTGGTATATCTTTTACTTTTAAAGGAGCTATCAGAAGGTTTAATTTTTTCAAAATTTAACCTTGGTAAAACTTTACACGTAATCCGCTTTGAGATAGAATAATAGCAATTAAATGTAAATTAGGTGTTAAGGTTATTAAAAAAATAGCTATTAAGTATACAGCAAAGTCTAATTGACCTACTTGATAGTGATAGAAAACAGAGGAGGTGGCATATTAACATGAAAAAATAAGCAAAAAAATTATGGATGGATTATTTATTGTATGCTTACTAACTCAACTTTCGCGCCCTGAAACAGGCAGGTATACCTTGATATAGTTAGGCAGTCCCGCAATCCATTGTAGTAGTTGACTTTTGATTAACTTTTGAATTCTTTTATTTGTGTGTTTTATAGTATCTTCAAGCAGCTCGATTAATTGCTGTAATGCTACAGCCCAATCAAGTTCATTTATTTCATCACATAATTCATAAAACATACCACCCAAGGTTCTGTCATCTATGCTACAGCGATTTTGCCATGAAAGTACGATATATCTTGTAAATACAATGGTTGTATGGCTTATCAGAGAATCGTATGAACGACCTTGAAACTCTTTTTGTAATTTCAATAGGGATTTGGTAGTTTTAAAAAACACTTCAATATCCTAACGCATGCCTTAAATACGAATAATCTCATGGTCACTCAGGGTACAATCTGTACTCAAAATCGCAAGCCAATCGCTTTTCTTATTGCGATTACGAACAAAAATGACCTTAATAGGTACACCATTTGCCTGTGTCGTATGAATGGAACGTAAAACACCCTTTTTTCCATCGGTTGGTGTAGACAAACGATATAACTGATCAAGGTAAACAAGTACACCATTTACGATGTAGCGTTGCTTAAGCTTTTTAACCATACCGATAACATCCAGTCCTTGTTCTGTTATTTCCTTGTTGCCCGGTAAACCATGAATCCATTTACACGTAAGAGGCATCAATTCCAGCTTTCAATGCTCGTTCAATCATGTTAGGGATTTGCTCTGGTGCTGTTTGTAATGCTTCTTTTCGTCGTTTGTAACCAGAACTGCGGGTATCAACATCATTTGATATACCGTTAATCTGACTCTTTTTTGAACTCAATAATGAAAAGTCAACAGGCAAAAAGGTAGCACCATCAGACCATCCCAATGTCAATATACGAAACCTTTGTAGAAATGCATTTTCTGGGACGTATGGTCAAAGCATTTAGCCAAAATCTCGACGTGCTTACTTCGATTTCGATCGTAAGATGAATCATCTAAAATTAGTACTTTTGGTCGGTCATGGCGTGTAAGTTTAGATACCGTCCCAATCGTATGGGCAACAAGGGAAAGCAAAAAACGACGCCAGTTAAATATGGAGCGGTTCAAAAAGCGATAAACCGCATCCTTAGCCGGCAGGTCCAAGAACTTTTTGCTTTCAAGCGTTCGAAACCAGTTTTTGTTTTCAAATATCAAACAGAAAATTAACTGAAAAAGATAAGCACAAGAAAAACCAAAAGACTTTGTAATTCCTGCGTTTCGTAAATGTTGATTTTATTTCACTTGGTAGTTGCTTGTTTTGGCCATTATTCGCTATCATAGTAGGGGACATCTCTTCTATTTTGGTAGTGATTCTGCTAAATCAACTATACCAAAAGTTTGGGTGTCTTTTCACGTTTAGGCTTAATCTCAAGTACTATATCGCGGGTGTTACCGGCATCGGTGAATACTGGATGAACTATTATTTTATCAATGCGAAAGTTGAGTTAAAACCAAAAGGAGCTTATCTATGAATTTCATAAAAAAAGAATTTTTAATTTTTTTATCACTATTATGTGCAATAGGTGTATTTTTAATGAGTAGTGCATTTCAAAGTATGGCATACTGGGGAAATGATTTTACTTGGTATTGGGTTGGAGTTATTTTTACTTACTTTCTTGGATTGATTGGTACCGTTTTTTTAGTCTTTGCAATTAAGAGAAAAACAAGAGTAAACAGAGAATCAAGGTCTGGTTTGTCAGTGTTTGGGATAATGACTTCTATTATATTGATTGGTGGCTTTCTTTGGACAACTTTTATAATAATTGCAGGAATATCTGGAATTTGATTTATTATATGGAATTAAGGGATATCGCATAAAAATTCCAAATATTAAAAAGGAGGTATTTAGTGTGAAACATTTATTTAAAGTAATCAGTTTGTTAGCTCTTGCACTAGTATTGTCGCTTACCATGTTCCAAAGTGGGATTCAAGCTTATGATAAAAATGATTCATCTTACACAAATATATCATTTGAGGAGTATAAAGGATATCAAGATGAAGGTATCCTAGGAGAAGATGTTACTTATGAAGAGTGGGTAGAATTAGTTAATGCATCTAAAGAATTAGAAAATCTCCTTGAAGATTCTTCTGATTTTGAAGAAGTATATTCGTCCGACTCCGTAGAACCATTTAGTAGCTTTACTATGAAAAGAGGAGACGTTGTTATTACAAATGGTACGTCATCAGCAGGGATTGCAGGCCATGCTGGAATTGCTACCAGCAGTAGTTATATATTGCATATTGCCGGGAAAGGAAAAAAACCTGTTAAAATATCTCTATCAAACTGGCATAAAAACTATACAAATAAAACCAAATCATCATGGACAAAGGTATATAGACATAAGAGTGCAACAAAGGCCAGTGCTGCTGCAAAGTGGACGAAAAACACTTATCTTAATTCAAATGCTGAATATAAAATAACCGGTAATCTCGCTAGTACAAGTGTAACTTATTGTTCTAAATTAGTTTGGCAAGGATATTATTATGGTCCGAGTACTAAAGAGGCTAATGGACCAACGATAGGATATAGAATGCCTTACCATTTACCAAAAACTATTCACAATTTAAGTCATAAAAAGACCTATTAAAAGAATAGAAGAGAGTAAAATACTTCAGAGAAAACATTGAAACCTAAGAAGGTAATGATTATGATAATTTTATTTATATTTTCGATATCCTTTTTTTTGATTTTTTATTACCCTGTACAAAAAAAATTAGCATTTAAAAAATTTGATGAGTACTTGATAAAACAAGATACCAATAGAGATAAGATCGAAAGTCTAAATGCCTTTAAAGATTATAAAATGGGTGGTTATCAACTCATTGTGAAAT
Source organism: Paraliobacillus sp. JSM ZJ581 (assembly GCF_044383835.1). NCBI lineage: Bacteria > Bacillati > Bacillota > Bacilli > Caryophanales > Bacillaceae > Paraliobacillus > Paraliobacillus sp. JSM ZJ581. The sequence continues at coordinate 7,575 of NZ_JBISEP010000016.1, read as the reverse complement.
TTCATGATGATCCACAACATATGTATATTTATCATTACTATTTGTGGACTCATAGAAAAAATGAATCTATACAATTTGATAAAATGTTTTTGAGTATTATAGATGAAGAAAACTCTTTAGAACTAGATCCACCGTATAATGACAATGTGAAATATAAACCGTAAGTGACAAGTAGTAATTTATTAAGTGCCTTAGAATTATAATAATGTAAGAGGCTGAGACAAAACCCAGATAAATAATAAAAAATTGCACATTTCCAATGGATTGTCAACACTAAATCAGACAATATTTTTAAGGGTTGTGTTTCGATAGGAAACGGGACTTACATAGCCAAGTGTGCCATGAATTCGTATATTGTTGTGCCAATGAACGTAATCGAAAAGTTCAAGATTGAGTTGTTCAAGGGTGTTAAAATGCATCCCATTTATTAATTCGGTTTTTAGTATCTTAAACGTTGCTTCGGAAACTGCATTGTCATAAGGATTCCCCTTATTACTTTTTAAAGGGGTTTGTCAAATAAAGTGTGTAAGTTCTAATTTACGCAAGGTACTTTAATACCCGATTTTTTAGATCATCATGGATAAGAAGTTGGTTCATAACCATTGCCCAATTTTGGATGTGGCCACCTTTCCATTTGATCTCAAGTTCTTTAATTCGTAAAAATAATACTTTTAATAGGGCGTTCTCATTTGGGAATGCTCCTTTTTTGGTTACTTTTCTGAAACTGGAATGAATACTTTCTACGGCGTTCATTGTGTACATTACTTTACGAATCGCACTTCCATAATCATAAAGTTGTTCGACGTGTTGGAAGTGTCTTATCCAAACATCAATCGCTCCTGGATAAGCAACCCATTGTTGTTTAAGGGATTCAAAAGCACTAAAACAAGCCTTGAGGCTCGGTGCACCATAGACTTTCTTTAAAGCTTTGGTAAATGCTTTATAATCTTTAATAGGCACATATTTGATGGAATTACGTATCAAATGAACGATACAGCGTTGGACGATGATATCCGGGAAAATAGCACGTGCACCTTCTTCTAAACCACTGACACCGTCCATGGATATAAAGAAAATATCTTCAACACCTCTTGCCTTTATTTCATCAAAAATCTGCATCCATTTATGTTTGCTTTCCGTTTCATTCAGCCATAATCCAAGAATCTCCTTATGGCCTTCAATCGTATATCCTAAAATAGTGTAAACAGCACATTTTCTTGTTTCATATTCATTGCGAATCGTTGTATACATGCAATCTACAAATACAAAGGCGTAACAGTTACTTAGCGGTCTCGTTTGCCATTCTTCCAATTCTGGAAGAACATGATCTGTAATATCGGAAACCATCTCGTGAGACACCGAAAAGCCATAGATATCTTCTATAGTCGCAGAGATATCCCGTTGTGACATGCCTCGTGCATACATAGAAATGACTTTATTTTCGATCGCTGAAACGTCCGTTTTACGTTTGGGTATAAGCTCTGGGCTAAAAGAAGCATCACGGTCTCTTGGCACCTCAATATCCAATGCACCTGAGCTAGTTTTGATGGTTTTCTTGCCGTAACCATTACGTCTATTTTCTGTTTTCTTTTCCCCTTTATTGTTCGATTCATAGCCCAAGTGATGAATCATTTCCCCTTTTAACATGGCTTCAAACATAGGGCCGAATATATCTTTAAGTGCGTCCTGCATGTCTTCTACGGTCTCTGGTTGGTAGTTTTCTAGAACTTGTCTCGCTAATGCAGCTGATTTTTGATCACGCTTTGACTTGACTAATAGAATAACCTCCCAATCGTTATATTTTAATTCTACAATAAAAAAACTGAACTGCGAAGTAAGAGCCGTACGCTCCCCTACTTACACAGTTCAGTTTACACTCCCATGGTAGGTGCTGCCCCTCACATTTTGTCTGCTTAGGTTACTGTCAAAACATGCTATCAATCATTTTCTATAATTTGAGTAAAAGGATAGTTCTCTGAAACTGTCTGTATAGGTGATATCTACCTCCTATTGCATGAATCATAGCTTTAATATCCTCTTATTACATATATAAAGTATTGCTTTTTCTACCCTTTCAATGGGTTTTTAAGGGGAAATAAGCTCAACTAAATACCCATTTCCCCGAGTAATAAATATTTTTTCTGAAAAACGACTATCATTTACTAATAGCCATCTTGTTTTTTTGTATGTGGAAAAGCATTTGCATTTCTCAGCTAACATTATACGGCTTTTATTATTAAAAATTGTCCCTTTTGCGAATCGTTTGAATCATTAATGTAATGCTTAATGAAATTATCTTTTGTAATTAATTTGTTTCGTTAAAATCTACCTTCCCTTTTTGTTAACGGAGAAATACATCATATAAAAAATCGTTAAAATACGTCATGTGTAAAGTTCTATAAGAGAGTACTGACAAGGACTGATTAAACAAAAATTATTTCAGGTCATTACTGTTGATAGTTTTTTATTTAAAAAAGCAACCGTAAAATAGCCATGCTCAACATTGCTACAATAACAGTAAATAATAAACTTCTAGTAAATAAAGCAACTAAAAGTGTTGGAAGTGCAGCAAGTAATCGTAAATTTCCTATTATATAAGTAAATTCATAAGTAGGAATGAGAACTTCTTGAACAACTAGTGCTGTCATTACAGCAATAGGAATATGCTCAAGCCATTCAATAACTTTACTCGGTATTTTCATTTGACTTAACATCATAAGCGGAGCACTTCTAGGTAAAAAGGTTACAATCGTCCCAAAGATAATGATCGCTAATATAGTTGGATCCATTGTCATTTTTTCATCACCATCCCAATAGTTGCGGCTACAACGGTAGCTAAAATAATATGTAAACCACCAGCGGTTAAAAATTGACTTAAAATGAGCATCATGACCAATGTTGTTGAAAAGACGATTAAATCAATACGCCAACGTTTCCGACTAAGAAATTGTAAGACAATTAGACCAATAAACATTCCTGCTAAGGCAAAGTCCATTCCGAATTTCTCAGGATTTGACAGCCAAGTACTGAAGTATGCTCCTGCTACATTCGCCACAATCCAATTCACATATGCTGTTAAATTTAATCCCATTAACCACTCAAATTGAAGTGGTGTATTTTTTAATGTTTGGTTTGCAATAATTCCATACGTTTCATCCGTCAATAAAAACCCATTCAGTGCATTTTGTTTTAGAGAAAAAGCTTGAAAATGTGGAGCTAATGAAGCACTCAATAATAAATAACGTAAATTGACGATAAAAATAGCTATAACTATCGAAATTATTGGTGCTCCAACAACAATCATTCCAGCCACTACAAACTGAGCCGACCCAGCATAAAGCAATATAGAGATAAGTAGAACTTCAAAAGGGGACATTCCAGCTGAAGTTTGTACGACACCAGCAGCTAAACCGATCCCTAAATAACCTAAAACAGTTGGTAAACAATCTTTTACACCTTGCCAAAATGGTTTTATCATCAAACTGTTATCTTTTTTTGTATATTCCATAATAAACAACCTCTTTTAGTGATTTGTTAACTAACTACTATAAAATAAGCATAAGAGAACGATCCTAACAAAGGGATCGTTATTCAAGGAAGAACTATTTTTTTCCGCTTACTACTTTTTTTAGATCAGGGCGTGTACGCCATAACTGATCAAGCTTTTCTGCGCCAAATTTTTCTGTGATTTCTACAATCATAATATCATGTCTTATATATTCTTCAGCGACGAGGACAAGGGCAGGATCTTCTGTTTTTACCGCCCAGGCAGAGCCATTATCTAAAAAGTTTGCAATAATGACTTCTTCATGATCACGAGAAGCAATCGTCAAATAGCCATCCATTCTATCACTAACAACTTCTGGTTTCATATAGTTATGGTGGTATGTATGACCAAATTGCATCTGTTCAGCACCGAATAGTAAAGAGAAGAATGTGATATTAGCTTTTTCTTGTTTCTCAATTATCGGTTGGAGCACTTTAGCTTGCTCATGCCATAATGAAAGTATTACTTCTTTACGGGCTCGTTGTATAAGATTAGTCATTTCTTCTAATACAAAATCATTCGATTTGATTCTCCAAATGGTGTTCACTTCTGGTTCAGACTCAATAGAAGTTAGCTCTTTCGATAAAAAATTGAAAGAAGCGTCAAAATCTCGTTTCATGCGATCCATTAATTCAACAGGATTAACTGGAGAATATGTTACTGGATCCGTTGGAACAGTGTAAATAGCGCCTTTGTCTAAAAGCTTTCCTAGCACTTCATAAATCATTGATCTAGGAACTCGAGTTCGTTTACTTACTTCGTAACCGGTAATCGGAGAATGCTTTAATAATCCAATATACGTGCGACATTCATACGTAGAAAAACCTAGCTTTTCTAATTGATTAATTAACTTTTTTTCCATACAATCACCTTAGTAGTTCATTTTATAACTACTAAAATACAAGGTATATATTGCTTTGTCAAGTCTTAGATTTTACTGGAATTAGATTTAAATTTTAAATCAATATTTAAATTTTTTGTGACCAAAATATTGACGTAGATGCACATTAGATACGCCATACTTGTTGTTTAAATCGTTTACAGAACTTTCGAAATGATAAAGACCGACAAATATTTTATGAAAATCATAGTTATACTGATTACCATTATTAGATTTACTCATTGGACACCTCTTCTTAAAAGTCATTGTATAAAATTAGCTATGATGTATCCATGAAATTATACTAACATCACAATTTAGACAAAATATTATATTTTATTTACAAATATAAACATATCAGATACAATATGAGTATAAATTACCTGTTTTTTTAACGATTTTCTAGTTTGGGAGTGAGTGAAATGGTATATATTGCTCATATAAGAGAAGCAGATAAAAAAATTCAACCTGTAAAAGACCATTTACTTGGGGTTAAACACTTGGCGGAAACGTTTGGGGCTAAGCTCCAATTAAAACATGTAGCTGGTCTAGCGGGTTTACTCCATGATCTAGGGAAATATAGTGATGAGTTTCAACAATACATTTATGAAGCAGTTTATACTCCTGATGACGCAAAGAAAAAACGTGGAGATGTTGACCACGCTACTTATGGCGGCAAATTGTTATTTTCTTTGTTTCATGATAAAAATAAGAATAGTCAACCAGAATTACTCCTAACAGAAATAGTAGGAAATGCAATTATTTCTCACCACAGCAATCTACATGATTATATCTCACCTAAGAGTCAATCCGGTTATTTAAATAGAGTAAAACACAAAGAATTACCCGAATTTCCAAAAGCTGTTGAACGTTTTTTTGATGAAACGATTTCTAAAGCATCATTTGCAGCATATGTGAAGAAAGCAACCTCAGAATTAGAAGAATTCACTGATTATACCGAAACGCAAAGTTTTTTTCTAACTAAGTACATATTTAGTTGTTTAGTAGATGCTGATAGAACGGATACTAGATTATTTGAAGAAGATAAAAAGGTCGATCAGCATTTTCAACCTAAGTCTTTATTCTCGATGTATTATAAGAAGTTAATTAATAAACTAAATGAATTTAAAATGAATCCAAATGCTAACCATCCAATTAATGTATTACGACAAGAGATGTCTGTGCAATGTGAGATGTTTGCAGACAAACCATCTGGTATTTTCACACTGTCCATTCCGACGGGTGGCGGGAAAACGCTCGCGAGTTTAAGGTATGCACTTAAGCATGCTCAAAAATATAATAAACAACGGATTATTTATATTGTTCCTTTTACGACAATTATTGAGCAAAATGCAGAAGAAATACGCAATATATTAGAGGATGACGAGCACATTTTAGAGCATCACTCCAATGTTATCGAGGAAGAGAGTGATGACGAACAGGACGATGGTTTACTTGCAAAAAAACACAAATTAAAATTAGCCCGCGATAATTGGGATAGTCCGATTATTTTTACAACAATGGTGCAGTTTTTAAATGTCTTTTATGCAAAGGGAAATCGCAATACACGTCGTTTGCATAATTTGAGCCATGCTACCCTTATTTTTGATGAAGTGCAAAAGGTTCCGATTAAATATATATCGCTTTTTAACGAGGCACTTAATTTTTTAAAGAATAATATGTCTAGTAGCATTTTATTATGTACTGCAACACAACCTACACTAGAAAACGTACAACACAGCCTTTTAAAGGATCGTGATGGAGAAATAATTGATAATTTACAAGCTGTGTCTGAGTCTTTTAAACGTGTTGACATAATTGATGAAACGAATCAATCCTATACGAATGATCAATTAGTTACATGGATTAAAGCAGACATAGGTCACTGTGGTAGTACACTAGTTATCTTAAACACAAAAACAGTTGTAAAAGATTTATATAAGAAATTAAAAGAAGCAGGGGTGCCGGTTTATCATCTAAGCACTTCAATGTGTGCCGCACATCGAAAGGATCAGTTAATTGAAATCAGAAGAAAACTAAAGGATGATGTATCTTTTGTTTGTGTAACAACGCAATTAATCGAAGCTGGAGTAGATGTCAGCTTCAAGCGTGTGATACGTTCAATGGCTGGCTTAGATTCAATTGCTCAGGCTGCAGGTAGGTGTAATCGACATGGTGAGGTTGATCAACGAGATGTGTATGTGGTTGATCACGCAGAAGAGCGTTTATCTAAATTAAAGGAAATTAAAGAAGGAAAGCAGATTACAAAAAACATATTAGCAATGTATAAAAAAAAGCCCAACATATATGACAACAATTTGTTGTCTGGATTTGGAATGCGAGAATACTTTCATCATTTTTATCAAAAAATGGACAGTAATTTGAATTACTATATTCCAAAAGTGGATAAAGATATGACAATGCTTCTAATGGGAGGACGCAAAGACAATGAGTATGTAGCACATTATAGAAAAAAAATGAATGAAACATTGCCGTTGTGCCTCACTGGTAGCTACAAAACTGCGGCAGAGCATTTTCAAGCAATTGATCAAGCAACGACATCCATTCTTGTACCTTATGGGGAAGGAAAAGAAATTATTGTGAGTTTAAATAGTGATGACAGATCTGAAGAGCTATCTAATGCACTTAAAAAAGCACAGCAATTCACGGTAAATGTTTACTCAAATGCGCTAGCTGAATTAAAAAGGGAGAATGCGCTTGTTATGCATTTAGATGGGGCTTTTTATGAGTTGAGAGAAAATTGGTATAGCGATGAATATGGTTTAGATTTGATGGGGGAAGGAGCAATGGGTGATTTAATTTTATAAAGCCTATTTGTTATGAAACAAGATAGGCTCCATACACACTTCTCATTTTTTCAATCCGCGCTTTTTAAGCGATTCGTTCATAGCATATTATTTTTCATTTGCAAATTTGTTTTATTATTTCAAGAATTTCTTTAATTTCTTTAAGTCTATCAATTTTTGGCTGTACACCAGTTTTATCTTTTGCTTTCATAGCATATCACCTACATCAAATGTAGTATGTTTTAGTATATGATGGGAAATTAAAACCTGAATTATTCATACTTCCTAATTAAGTCATGTTTGAAATCAAAATCAAATATTTTCTTGTTCCATTGAAAAAG
>NZ_JBISEP010000015.1:0-63382 GCF_044383835.1 Paraliobacillus sp. JSM ZJ581 | reverse complement strand
TCGAAAATAAAGGGCCATTTTCTTCGTGCGATGCGTTGCTGCCGTAGCATTCCTTGTCCTGCGGGAACAGCGCGAGCTGAAGATCCACTTGGTGAAGTGATTTTCTTTACCAAGTTAGCTGAAGCCGTGCCTGCGGAAAGCAAGCGGATTTCCGCAGCGGAATAAACATTATTCCTCGCCTTTTATAGATGTTCAAATAAAAATGAGGCCATCAATTAAAACATGAATTTAAAAATGACGTTCGTGAGTTTTTTTACTCACCAACGTCATTTATTGTACAACCTCAATTTATAACAGTTAAGGTAGATATTCCGTCCATACCATATACTTGCCAACGTCAATATAGCTTATCTTGTAAGCCGAACAGTGACTATTTCCATATTAGCGTAAAACGGGAAGATGGTTTGAATGATAACCCGAATGGAGTTGTTTCTACTTATTTACATGAATCTGTTCATGAAGGAGATGCAATCGAAATAAGTGCTCCTGCAGGTGACTTTGTTCTTGATAAAGAGCAGAAACCGCTAATATTGCTAAGTGGAGGTGTTGGACTTACACCACTAACAAGTATGTTACACACCGTTGCCCATCAACAGCCAGAACGTGAAGTGTACTACATCCATGCTGCACAAAATGGCGACATGCACGCATATACCGTTTATGAAAAAGGAGAAACAACGGATTGCGATAAAGTAGGACTAGTAGATTTACCTTGGTTACAGTCTATTTTACCGACTAATAATGCTTCATTCTATTTCTGTGGTCCTGCACCATTTATGAAAGCAATGAATAAAGCACTTCTCGATTGGAACGTAAAAGAAGAAGATATTCATTTTGAGTTTTTTGGTCCTCAAGGTGACTTAGCATAAAAACCTAAGGGCTATTTCCTTTAACAAAACATATCCTATACAGTAGAGTCTTTTTAAAAACTACGTATAGGATATTTTTGTTTAATTTGTTTCTTTTCACTATTTTAAATATTGGCTCTGTTAAAGTTTAGTGTTGATAATAGGCATAAATATAACCTCCCTAAAAAGGAGGTTATTATAAGTATTGGATAATTTTCAGTACGCTTTGATATAGTTTAAAAGAATTCAACAAAAAACCTCATTAAAAATTTTAATGTTAAACCTACAACTATCAAAAATATTCCTAAGGTTGCTAACAAAAAGCCCATTACACCGTTAATTTCCAATACTAATACAAGGGTCAGAATACATACACCTAAAACAACAAGAAGTAACTTCGGTATTAACTCTTTCAATGTAAAATCACCTTCTTTCGTTTATATGAAAAATGAATAATAGTACGCTGAATAATCTTAATTTCTTCTGCTTTTATAATATATTGAACAATATTCTTTAATAACTGACTTCATCTATCTTACGATTTATATTTTAAAAGTTTCAAATCAAGTCGGATAGAATATGTCTAATGTTCGGCAAACTTGGTATTAGAACAACTGAGTAAGAAGACAAGTTTATATTGAGAATCTGGCTAACCTAAGTGTATCATAAGTTCCATATTTTGTATCAAATTTCCCTTAATCATCAAGTCTTTCATAGTAACATTGTTTCTTTGGTGTTGAATGGATTCTAACACTTGAAACCAAGCGAGGTAGTTGTTTGGATATTTAGTTGCAACTCCGTTAAAACGTTGTATCCATCCTTTAAGCCTTCGGTGATAATTGTTAACGTTCTGGATATGGTATAATCCCTTTGTACGACCCTTACCATCAGACTTGAATTGGTAAATATCCATATCTTTTTCCGTAGCATATGTTTTAAAGGCACGCCAAGAATCAGTGCATAATACATTTTTACTTTCTTTGCCCTTTTTCTGAGTATAGAAAATAGGTCTCATCCATTTCAACGATACCTTCAAAATTAGATATTTCCATTTGTTTTAATGATGATAAGTGTTTGTGCCTCCAGTAAAACAATGTAACGTGAGTAACATTATCAACTAATTCAGCAGATTTACGCAGAGAATATCCCTCTATCATACATTCAATGAATTTAATCCATTTATTTAAATGACGAGTTCGATATAGAGCCGTATTTGTTAGGTCAGTAAATGTTTTTTTACACGCTTTACAGCGATAGCGTTGCTTTTCTACTTCATCACCTTCTACAATTGTTGGGTATGTTCCGTACCGAACGATATGTTCTGATTCGCAATCAGGGCAATGATAACCACTTTTAGTCTTACGTTCAGTTATTTCTTGCAGTACAGTTCCTGTCGAGGAGGATGCAGTAAGAGCATCGATTAGATACTCACGTAAACGATGTTTTTCTGCTGGGCTTAGTTTTAAAATTTCTTTAAGAATATCCGATGCTCTCACGTTTATCATCAACTTGATTATAATTAAGCTCATTATAGAACATTAGTTCTCGTAAAGGGAATACCAACAACAAACATTAACAGAGCCTAAATATTAGTACCGTGACGATACGAATTAGATCAAGATTTTAGTCATAATTTATTTGCTCGAGCTAAATAATAGGGAAACAATGTTAAATATTAATTTAATCTGTTAGGATAGAAGTAATTAAACATAAGTAAAATTTTCTGCTAAACCAATAGGATGACTGAATTTCTCAACTTAAGTGATTAGTTAAAATGAGAGACAGGTTGTACTGTTAAAGTATTCATTTAATTTCCAAATGCGTGGTCTAACTCCACCGTCTTTAGACGGTATCTGCTTTTAGCCTTCTCTTTTGATGTCCATACTGAGGGGTACGAGGTGAAGAAAAGTATGGACGGATATAAGAAGAATAGTCACGCAGTCTACGATATCAAGTACCATGTTATCTGGGTAACGAAATATAGATATAAGGTGTTAAGCGGTCAAATTGCATATAAAACCAGAGAGTTAATTAGACAAGGTTGTGAAGCAAGAGGGATAACAATCTTGCAAGGAAGTGTTGGAAAAGATCATATTCATTTATTGATATCGTGCTCACCAAGTCTTGCCCCAAGTAAAATAATGCAATATCTAAAAGGAAGATCATCAAGACTTCTCCAAGATCAATTTCCAGATTTGAAAAAGAAATATTGGGGCCAGCATTTATGGGCAAGAGGTTATTTCTGTGCGACGGTTGGAAAAGTAGATGAAGAAACGATTAAAAATTATATAGCAAATCAATTTAGTGAAGAAAAGAACGACATATTTAGGATTGAGGATTGAGTTCAGTCAAATTTGGAGTGTGCTTAAGCATAAGGACTTTAAGCAGGACTTCAGCCTGAAGAACGACTTTAGTCGTCGACATTCATGTCCAAATCCACCTGCTAAAGCAGGTGGTCGTTTAATTGAAATTTCTTCAATCTATTTACGCGATGTGTTGCTTGATCAGCTAATTCATGTAAGATTTCTAAGTCTGTAAGGATTTGCTTCTTGATATTAGGACGTTGAATCTTCACTGCAACTTTTTCACCGCTATGTAAAACTGCTTAGTGAACTTGTCCAATCGATGCGACTCCTATTGGTTTTTAGGGTTAAACGATTGAAACAACTCTTCTACAGATGCCCCTAATTCTTTTTCTACCATAGCTTCTACTTCTGAATATGGAAATGGTGAAAGTTGATCTTGAAGGAGTTCTAATTCCTTTATTACATCTTTAGGGATGACATCAGGCCGCATACTAGCCATTTGTCCCATTTTTATAAACGTAGGACCGAGCTCTTCGGAAATTAACCGGAGTCGCTCCCCTAATGTTTTCTGACTTTTTTCTTGTTCTTTATTTATCATTACTCTTTTTGGTAATGAGAAGAGTTGATCCAGCCCTAATTCTTTGACTATATGCCCAAAGCCGTTCCTTGAAAAAGCTACTGCAATTTCACGATATCTTTGCATATGCCTCATTTTTGTTTTAAAAATGATAATCCCCCCTTTTTAGCAACATGTTATAATTCTTTAGCTATCACGTTCCGCTTGTTTTTCTAGATAGTCTAAACGCTGTTCAATTGCTCTTAAAGCCTCTTTTGTCACAACATTTAATTCTTCAAGTGTTTTCTTTAATTTCTGCTGAATCTTTTGATCAATTTGGCTTTGACTTTCTTCGCCTTTTTTTCTACCTCCTAATTTTTCTTTTGTATACATCAATGGATAGTTATTTAGTTTGTTAGTTCCTTCTACCCTGAAAGAATAAAATAGAAACTATGCACTACCATCTATAAGCAATTTTTTGTTCCATATAAGGGTGTGAAAAGAGGATAATGCGAGCTTTATAACAGTGATAAATTTTGGGCACATGTTGCATCAAATAGGAATATGCTAATTTGACTAATGTTCCGATGTAGACTAAAACGTTTCAAGAGAGGATGTTCGACATTGATGCAACCAATGTATGGTCCTAACCAGGTGAATCAACTATATAATTATCCGTATGTTTATCCAAATCGTTCATTTAAAATGCCTAAACGCAATCAAGATTATACTGTAAGCGTAGTGGGGAAAAGCGAGGTTTTTGCGAAGCCCGATCAAGCGCGTGTATCTTTTGGCGTGGTAACTGAGGATAAACAAGTCCAAACCGCCCAACAACAAAATGCGATCATTGCTAATCAAGTTATTGACGCACTTGCAGAGATTGGGATTGCAAATGATCAAATCGAGACTGCAGCGTATACGATCCAGCCGATGTATGATTACCCAGATAATCAAAAAGTGTTTCGTGGGTATCAAGTCAGCCATCTGTTTACAGTGGTGGTAAATGATTTGACGAAAGTGGGCGAGGTTCTTGATGTCGCGACACAGAATGGGGTTAATGTGATTAATGAAGTGGAGTACGAACTGGCTAATCCAACAGTAATCCATCAACAAGCACTCCAAGATGCGACCTTAAATGCACGGGAAAAAGCGGAGAACATGGCACACTCGCTAGGTTTATCAATCAATCGCATTCCATTACGGCTTACTGAGGAAAACGTCCAGCTCCAGCGTCCGCGTTATACGGCTGAAGTGCTGAGTGTAACGTCAGATGCGGTAACCACACCTGTGCAAGAAGGCGACGTGAAGGTAACTGCGACTGTAAAAGCGGTGTTTGAATATGAGCGGTTTGAATGACAGATAGTTTGAAAAGGTATTGGGATTAATTTCTATATGGTAGAATGAAAGGTATAAGTAAGAGATAAGGAACCAGAACGCTTAATTTTAATTGTCTAACCGTTCTGGTTTAACTATGCCGGAATTTGTTGATTTTAATGCTGAATTTTTATGTCCGTTTATCAAACTTTATTAATGATTAAACTCTCAATTAGAAGTAGTAATCCTGAAATGATAAACATGAATGCCTTAAGTTTTAGAAAGCCAAATTTTAAGGAAGAAGATGCCACAAGGCTAAAGTTTGTGGACTTAGACGAAGAATCACAAAAAGAGTTAACAAATAATTTTATTGAAAAAGTTAATACAGAAATAATTAATGATACTTACTTAGGTATTGTTGGTTTAATTATATAGATGCATACAAAGGTATATCTATTCTACAATTGGTTTCCTACAATTTGTACATAAGGAATATATTTTAATATTATATAGTACAATGATACTATTCAATATACTCAAAGACATCACATTTTAAATTGTGTGATGCCTTTGAGTTATGTAAGGCGTTTTTTAGGACACTGGAATAAGTAAAATAAACTTGAAAGCTTTTTTGGGAAAATTTTAAAATGTTTTAGAAGTAAATTGAGAAGTTTAAGTTGTTTCACTACAAACTTTAAAAACTGCTCTCTTAAAATACCCTAATTGTATAATTAAGCGAGACAAAAGAAAGACATGTTATGATACACTCAAAGTAACCTACCAAAGTTAAGGAGAGTGCACAGACATGTCATACACCCATCTTACCAAAATAGAACTCATATTCATAGAAGAATATTTTTCAATCTGTCTTAAGGGTCGTCAAATTGCCAAAAAGCTCAAGCGAGGTCATGAGGCAATCTATCGAGTCATCAGACAACTAAAAGAAGGAAAAACAGCGATTGATATTTATCTTGAATACAAGAAAAACAAGCAAAAATGTGGTCGTAAACCGATTCAGCTTTCCAAAGATGAAGTAGATTACATCAACGCAAGAGTAGAGGCTGGTTGGACTCCAGATGTCATCGTTGGTAGAAAAGAAAGACGCATCTCTTGTAGTATGCGTACACTTTATCGGCAGTTTGAAAAGGGTGTTTTCAAACAAGAAAAATTACGGATGAAAGGGAAAAGAAAACCAAACGGTCACCAAGAAAATAGAGGCAAACAAGCATTTAGACGTAGTATAAGTGAGCGCGATCAGGAACACTTATACTACAACAATGAATTTGGCCATCTAGAAGGTGATACCATTGTTGGTAACAAACACAAGAGTGCCGTAATCACTTTAGTTGAACGGTTAAGTAAATGCATCATTGCGATCAAACCTAAAGGAAGAAAAGCCCAAGATATTGAAGAAGCTCTAAACGACTGGCTGAAAGGCGTTCCTAGGCACTTATTCAAATCCATTATCTTTGACTGTGGTAAAGAATTCTCGAATTGGAAAAACATCGGTAATAAACATAATATTGACATCTGTTTTGCTGATCCAGGAACACCATCACAAAGAAGATTGAATGAAAATTCAAACGGTTTACTACGCAAAAACGGTCTACCAAAAGAAATGGATTTCAACTGTGTTCCACAGGAATATATATCAACCATTGCATCTCAAAGAAACAACATTCCAAGAAAATCATTAAATTATCAAACACCAATTGAGTGTTTTATGAAGCATGTAGAAATTGAAACTTTGTCTTGCTTAATTTGACAAATAAAAAAATGAAAATCTGAATTAAAAGGGAGGGATGTTTCAAGTGAAGATGACTAAGGATTTGGTGATTTCAATTATAGTTTTTATAGTTATTTTAATTATGGTAATTGTGACTTTCATTATTTAACAATAAATCATAACTCGATAAATATATAGTGATAATAAAATGGAAGGGTTGATATAAATGTCAACATAAGAATGTACATTTTTGATTATTTAGTAATGTACAATTTTGACTCTGTATTGCATATGGTTTAGCTTACGCAAAACCATATGCAATCATTCTGAATGAGCTTACGACTTTTTGTTTTCGATTTGTATATGATCTTTCAAGCGATAGGAATCTCCTACAATATTAATCACAGTTGCGTGATGTAGAACTCTATCTAAAATTGCGTTTGCTATCTTTGGATCCTGAAATATATCCCCCCATGATTTAAAATTGGTATGTCAACACTAAACTGTACAAAAATTTAAAGGTGTACTAACTTGTATTCATTTGGTGATTGATAATCTAATGATACATGTATTCGAATATGATTGTACCAATGCACATAGTGAAAAAATTCAAGTTCAAGTGCTTGGTGGCTAGGAAAAACCCGACCACTAACGAACTCTGTATGGTGTTAGAGAGGGTGTGTTGTATTTTTTTGTCAATAATTTACATTCAAGATTCCCATACAAATACTCCGTAAAAAGCTTTATTTTAAATTCTTCACTATATCTAACCATAAAAACACCCCGAAAGGTAGATTTTTCACTCTAACTTTCGGGGATTGGTACCCAGATGGACTTTTTCAAAGATCATAAAAAGAGAGCCCTCCTTATAGTAGCCACTCGTACTCTACATGTCTTCTGAGTAAAATTCCTTGTACATAGAAGTATGTTTCAAAAACTTTATAAATTGTAACAACTTTTTCTCCATTATCATTTATTTCTTCTTCACTTACATACACTTCGCTAGTATCTAAATTAAAAAAATTTGATCCGTAAGGTGAATCTTGTATATGAAAGTCGGACTTAACAATCATTTCAGAGTCTGAAAATTTATCTACATGCATTTCAAACGAATCATTTTCAATTCGAAATTCTTCTTTAACGTTTACTTTATATGAAGTAGTAGCATCATCTGACTCTAATTCAATAAGCTCATGATCAATTTTTTTCTATTTCTCCATCAGCAGGGACAGGATAACGATTAATATAGCGAGCTTGAGATAAAACAATATTTCTTAATAGAAAATACGACTCTTTATTTTAATGTAGTAAAACAAACGTCGTTGTGGAAATATACTCTCTTCTCGTAGATACCGCTCCTGATCCAACAGGGCGTGGTTCAGTTAGACGATGCCACAGAACGTGTTTTAGTCTAACATCCTTAAGGAGAGTAGATTTTCAGTTCGCGCTGTTTCTTGTCTTGTAGGAACTCATACGAGCTGAAAATCCATTCCTAGTTAGGAATTCACTTGGCTACTACCTAGTATCTCGCAATTTTATCGTGTGAAATATAGCACATTATAGTTATGACTATTATATTTCTAACCAGTTTTGTGACCATTTTTCTATCTCGAGCATAAGAGGTTTGAAGGCAATCCCTTTTTCAGTCAATGAATACTCAATTCGAACGGGAGTTTCTGGAAAAACTTCTCGTTTAACAATTCCCTCGTTTTCAAGATCTTTTAACCTTTCTGATAGGACTCTGCCACTGACACCAATCGATGATTCAATACTACAAAAACGCTGTGGGCCAGATAGAAGCTGGTAAATAATTAACCCTGTCCATCTTTGGCTTAAAAAACCGATAGCTTTTTCAAATCTAGGGCAAATCGACTTATCCATTTAAATCAACTCCTCACATATTATTATAAACGGATTATAAAAATAATTAAATTATTTTTTGAAAAAAAGATACTTGACTATATCAATTAACTATTATACACTAACTTACATTAAGTAACTAGATAATATAATATGTTTGGATTTGTCAATTAACAGGAGGTAACTAAATGAATTTTCATCGTGAACCTATAACATTTGTAAGAAAAGTAAATCTAAAAGTTCAAAATTTAAAACGTTCAATTGCTTTTTATAAAGAAGTCATTGGATTTAAGGTGCTGGAGCAAACAGCATCGTCTGCTACATTTAGTGCTGATGGAAAAACTGCTTTATTAACGATCGAACAACCAGATCATGTAATTTCCAAAGAAGGAAGAACAACGGGATTATATCACTTTGCTCTACTTTTACCTAAGCGAACGGATTTAGCTAAAATAGTGCAGCATTTTGTTGGAATTGGTTTACAGTTCGGTTCATCTGATCATCTTGTAAGTGAAGCGCTTTATTTATCTGACCCAGATGGAAATGGAATTGAAATTTATATAGACCGGGACTCTTCCGAATGGAATTGGAGGAATGGTGAAGTAGAAATGACAGTTGATCCCTTAAATATTCCCGACCTCTTATCTGTTGAAGAACAGTCGTCATGGGTAGGGCTACCGGCTGAAACAGTTATGGGACATATTCATTTGCATGTATCAGAATTGAAAAAGACAGAAGAATTTTATGTTAATGGACTTGGTTTTGAAGTTGTAAACAGATTCGGTAGTCAAGCACTTTTTATTTCTGATGGAAAATACCACCACCATATTGGTTTAAATACTTGGAATGGTATAGGTGCACCAACACCTTCTCCTAATAGTGTTGGACTAGAATCATTTACACTAATATTTTCAAGTGAAAAAATGAAAAATAAAATTATTTCACAGTTAGCGGACATTGGGGTATCTGTTACTGAGGAAAATGATTCTATCGTTACAATAGATCCTTCAGGAAACCGTATTTACCTAGTTGCACATTAATCATTTAGTAATAAATAATAAACATAGACGTTGCAGTAAAGCATCAAGTTAAATAAGCAGTCACAGTTGCATAGTAGGTTAAAAAAGGAAAACAATAATTTATTGATGATAAAGAATTGGGAATATAATAAATAACGATCAGTAGAAGTCGAATGATAAGTCTGTCAAAATGATCACTCGTGCTTTTGTTAGAGTAAATAATTCATATTATATGATTTTCAACAAAGACCTACAAAGAAGGAAATCATTAATTGCTTAACATTAGCCGAAGAGACAGGAGCAGATAGTGCTAAAATTGCAGTGATGCCAAAAACGCTAGTCGATGTATTAGTACTATTGAGTCTACCTATACAATAAAAGAAAATGATGCGCGAATTTCGATCTAAAGAAAAAAAGATTTCCGAGAAAAACGAATATTGTTTTTGGTGCTTCTTGCTTCATTTTTAGTATTTTATTTTACAATCACTATAAAAATTTACCTCAAGGTATATTAAATGATTCTATTGAAAGGCCAAGTGGTAAATATAGTATAAGAACTTATCATATTGATAGTTTCTACGGTCTCAATGTTAAAGCATCATTGTTTAATAAGGAAACCGGAGGAGAAGATACAATCTATTTTAATTGGTATGATTATGATCCGAAAGTTACTTGGTTAAGTGTAACGGAGGTTCGTATTTGTAGAGAAGAATTAAATATTTTTGAAGATAAGTATGACTATAGACATGCTAAAAATTACAAAATGCTACCTTTACAAAGAGAATTACATTATTAATAAAATTTTTATAATTAACATCTTGAATTTAGGTTAGTTAAATGTAAAAGCTCTACCAAATTTGGTGAAGCTTTTTCTTTATGTTATTAGAAGAGTATATATACAAATTTAAAATATAGATTTGATTTCGAGTAATTGGCTTGATAATAAGATCCTCTATTTGCATTTACCCGTTTTTTCTTAATAAAGTATATATGCTTTTAGATTGCTATACTAATAACGAATTGCATTTTTTCTAATTAATCTAGGCTTATCTACATCGTACATTGCTTCTTGTCCAGCTTTCAAAACAGCTACATGTTCTGGAAGCATTATACGATTTATAAGATTACTACCTGAATTCAATTTGTTTGGTTTCATTTTATAGGAACTACCATATGTGAGAGAAATAATACTGCAATTGTTTTTTTGTATTCTCTTAAAAAAACTCAACTTATTCTGTATAAATATCTTTTTTCTTTACTGAATAAGCACTTAAATGAAGCGTTTGATCAATTATTGTGCTAAATTAGCAGAAAAGTAGATTTAAAAAGTTTATAATATTTATTTAGTTGACAGAAAAAGAGGGTGAATTTAATAATACTGATGCTCGTAAAGTAATTGGAGGTATAAATAGGTTAACCTGTTTTAACACGCTAAGATTTTTAAAGTGAATAATATAAACTATTATAGGAGAGTTTTAAAATGAAAAAAAAAATGAACTATTTAATCTTAATTTTAATAGCCAGCTTCTTTTTGATTGGTTGTACCAACGTACAAGATGCATCTGCAGATGAAGAAACTGACGCTACGGTTGTTGATGAACTAGCAGTAGAGGAAGCATCAAATCAATCAAAAAATGAACGGTTTTCGGGATACAAAGGTATTGAAGTTGATGGTGGTGATTTGTCTGGTCATCGCGAACCAAACGTTGTCGTTGATATTGGTTTTGGTGATCGCGAATACTGGGCATTTACTAATGAATATGGACAACTAATACGTGTTATTGCTGACGAAATTATTTTACAAGATGACGATAATGAACCTGTACTGTCGTCCGGCAGATACTATTCTGATGAGGCAAAGGTTCCAGGCGTGGAAAGTGATGTCTTAGATGAAGGACATATCATTGCGGACTCTCTCGGTGGTGTGTCAAATGCTTATAATATTACCCCACAGGATAGTACACTGAATCGACATGGTGATCAAGCCTATTTAGAAGACGCGATCCGTAAAGCGGGTGGAGTGACTAACTTTGAGGCAATCATTACATACCCGAATACAGACACACAAATTCCTTCTAGTTATCAGTACACCTATACGTTAGAAGGGAATGAGATCGTTGATACATTCGATAATGTGAATCCTGATCAAGTTAATGAATTACTCGGTTTAACCGAGAATGAGCCTTCCAATTCATCAAACTCCCACGCAGAAGGCCGTGATATTTCTAACATTGATACTGACAGTAATGGACTGGTGACAATAAAAGAGGCAAAAGAAGCTGGTTTCAGTATGCCAATAACAAATGATCACTGGTTATATCCCTATATGCGAGATAATGATGGAGATGGGATCGTTGGAGAGTGAGTCTTTAGGACTTTGAGACAAAGCAAATCAATTAAAGAACATAGAAAGCACCTGCTAATTAAGTTGGTGCTTTCTGGTGAATGTTTTTAGAAAATACTAGTAAAAATCCTTGTTTATTTAAAAGTCTTCCGAATTGGTGATAGATTAGTAAAGAAACAGATAAAATAATCTACTTTTTGTTAGTGTCTATTTGGTATGTACGCTAAGTTACATCTTTTATCTAGTTATGAATTTAGGCAAGTATTCTCTAAGTAATCTGTTGAAAATTTAGTTGGAATTTAAACTTAAATTCTTTTACAATAGACTAAAGGTAATTTTGGGATAAATTATCATTTTGTTACATCGCTTTATTAGTTAGGAGAAGAAAAATGATTTTTTTAGAAGAATGACTAGTGAAGAAAAAAGAACAACTAAGCAGTCTGCGGAAACTACATTAATATTTTATTTTTTAGCACTTTTATTCACTCTGTGTATGTACTATTTAATAGTGGTATTTTAGGGTCATCCTTTTACATTTTAATAGTAGGCTTATGTATCTTCTTTATAAGTGATCTGTTTTTTTAAGAAAAAATAAACCGCTATTAATTGTATTATATGGTGAATCGTTAAAAATTCTGGAGCGTAAAAATACGATATTTTATTTCGTTTTTAGCTTTTTTTTAGTTTCTACATTTCCACTTGATTCTCCAGCTTCAGCCGAAAAATATTACCTGATAATTTTATGGTGGATTTTTATTTTATTTAAGCAATTTACTTATACAAACAATATGTCATCTACAAAGAATCAATGCTATAATAATGACAGAATTTTTAAACAAAGGGTTGGGATGACGTGCAAAAAATAATTCGAGTAAAGGACGTTATCATCGGTCAAGGAAAACCGAAGATATGTGTGCCTATTGTTGGTAGCACACTTGAAGAAATAAATATAGCAGTGGAAGCAATCAAAGCGTATGAAGTTGATTTAGTAGAATGGCGAGTTGATTTCTTTAACCAAGTAACAAGTATTTTGGAAGTTATTGAAATGTTAAAACAAATAAAAAACAAAATAGAAAACATTCCTATTATTTTCACGTTTCGAACAGAACATGAAGGTGGAAACAAGCCTCTTGATCTTAGTACATATAAAGCATTATATCAAGCTGTAATAAAGACTAATTATATTGATTTAATTGATATTGAATTATTTCTACCTGATTCTATTCGTGATGAGCTTATCGATCATGCAAAGCAAAATAATATCGCAGTTATTTTGTCAAATCATGATTTTCAACAAACTCCTACAAAGCAGGAAATCATTAATCGATTAACATTAGCTCAAGAGACAGGAGCAGATATTGCTAAAATTGCAGTGATGCCAAAAACGCCAGCCGATGTATTAGTACTATTGGATGCTACCTATACAATGAAAGAAAAGTATGCACAAGTTCCAATTATTACGATGGCTATGGCTCAGCTAGGTATGCTAACAAGAGCGACAGGAGAAATATTTGGTTCTTCCGTGACATTTGCTTCTATTACCGAGTCATCTGCTCCTGGTCAGGTTAATATAGAGGAATTGAAACAAATAGTAGACATTTTTTCATTAAATAAAGACAAGTGAACAGTTT
This sequence comes from Paraliobacillus sp. JSM ZJ581, assembly GCF_044383835.1. Taxonomy (NCBI): domain Bacteria; kingdom Bacillati; phylum Bacillota; class Bacilli; order Caryophanales; family Bacillaceae; genus Paraliobacillus; species Paraliobacillus sp. JSM ZJ581. Next base: position 49,778 of record NZ_JBISEP010000015.1, on the reverse strand, counting down.
ATTCTGTTCACTTGTCTTTATTAATAATATTATACAATATTAGGTTATTAAACTTAATATTTCTAATAGATTACAAAAATCCATGAAAACGGATGCATGATTTTCAAGATTGAAATATAATTGTAACATTCATATTACATGTTTGTTATCTGAGGATGTTATACTGTCATTGCTGGTAAAAATATAGGGTGCTTTTTTTCCTATAGTTTCTCTATTAAGATATAACCAATTTCAATAATATTTAAACATAATATATAAAAATAGATCATTATATACATAGAAAGCGAGTGTGGAAGCGAGTGAATAGTAAAAAAGTATTAGCTGGCATAACAATTATATTTGGATTAATGGTTGCTGCTCCATTGAATAACGATGTGACATATGCAGACACACAAGAGGAATTAAAAGAAAAAAGACAAGAGTTAGAATCAATTCAAGCAGAATTAATAGAACTAAATGAAGACATTGAACGTGCGGATGAGGCTATTAATGCCAATAAAGAAAAAATAAAAGAAACAGAATTGCAAATTGAGAAAAAAGAAGAAGAAATGGAAGAACTTGAAGCAGGTATAGCAGATTTAGAAAAAAATATAGAAAAACGTGCTGAAATTCTAAAACAACGAGCTTCAGCATTACAAAAAAATGGTGGTTCTATACAATATTTGGATGTGTTATTTGGTTCTACTAGCTTTAGTGATTTTATTGATCGTTTCGCCATTGTATCTAAAATTACAAGTGCTGACAAAACGATAATTGAGACTTATGAAGCAGATATGAAAAAAGTAGAAAAGCAAAAGACTGAGTTAGAAGAGAAATTAAACGAATTAACAGATATGCAAGCAGAGCTTGAAGTAATGCAAGAGGAAACGCTTGGACAGAAGCAACAAAACGAAGAAAAGAAAGAAGAATTAGAAACAAAAGAAGCTGATAGTAAAGCAATGATTAATCAATTGGAACTTGAAGCAAATGAATTAAGACAAGTGGGAGAAAATGCACAAGCTATCGTTAACTCTAATAATCAAAAGAATATCGAAAAGCACAGCTCTCAAGTACAGCCTGTAAGCGGAAATGCAAGCTCAATTATTTCCGTGGGATATAAATATATTGGTAATTCTACATACAAATTCGGTGGTGGACGTACATCATCTGATATTTCCAGAGGTTTATTTGACTGTTCAGGATATGTATCATGGGCATTCAGGCAAGGTGGTGTAAATATACCAGCAAGCACGAGCGCTCTAAGTGGTGTTGGAAAGAAGATTTCACCAAGTCAAATGAAACCAGGCGATTTAGTGTTCTTCAATACGTATAAAACAAATGGACATGTTGGTATTTATGTAGGTGGTAATAAATTTATTGGTTCCCAAAACTCTACTGGTGTTGCAATTGCTAACATGGGTAGTGGATACTGGGCAAACACATTTAATGGACATGTTCGTCGTGTGATTAATTAATTTATCAAAAGAGGTTCAAATCATTGGAGATTTGAACCTCTTTTTTTACTTGTGTTTAAACTTACATTGCTATAAGTTGTTCACTTATTTTATATTGTTTGAAATCCTTTTATTACATTTTCTTTAATTGCTTCTAATTCATTTCCTTCAATTTCTTCACGAGGAATGAAGTGAGCTACTTGATTTCCTGATAAAATAGCAATAGAAGGAGAGGATGGTTCAATATCTACAAAGTATTCACGCATCTTGTCTGTAGCTTCACGATCTTGTCCAGCGAATACGGTAACAAGGTGATCAGGTTTGATCCCCTCTTTTAATGCAGTTAGCACAGCTGGTCTAGCTAAGCCAGCAGCACATCCACATACGGAGTTCACTACAACTAAGGATGTTCCTTCTATATTAGTCATAAAAGCTTCTACATCTTCTGGAGTTGTTAACTCCTTAAAGCCAGCATTAGTCAATTCATCTCGCATTGGTTGACTCATTTCTTTCATATATAACTGAAATTCATTCATACGTTAAGCTCCTTTATAGTAAAAAATTAAACAAATTGATTCTTACATCAAATCATAACATAAATAAAGTTGGCAAGCACTACTACCACACCGTTTTAAATCAAGATTAACAACAAATTAGTTTATAAAATACTTAAAATAATATTGACAGTTTCATATAACGTGATAAGATAATCGATAATGAATATCAATGTTATGTAATAGATAAAGGATTTTACTATGAAAAAACGCTATTTAATCATCATACTACTTTTGTTAAGTGTGCTTTCTCTTTTTATTGGAGTATCTTCGCTTTCATTCACAGATATGCTTCACCTCTCAGAGGAGCAAGTTCATATCCTATGGATTAGTCGAGTACCAAGATTAATAAGCATTATTATCGCTGGTATAACAATGAGTATCGGTGGGCTTATTATGCAACAATTGAGCAGGAATAAGTTTGTTTCTCCAACTACGGCAGGGACGATGGATTCCGCTCGCTTTGGTATATTAATTGCAATGCTTCTATTTCCTGCCGCAGGTCCGATTCAAAAAATGGCTGTAGCTTTCGTTTTTGCATTAATAGGAACACTTCTTTTTATGAAAATACTTGAGAAAGTAAAGTTTAAAGATCCTATTTTTATACCATTAGTTGGTTTAATGTTTGGTAATATTATTAGTTCGATAACAACTTTTTTTGCCTATAAAAACGATTTAATTCAAAACATGTCCTCTTGGTTACAAGGTAACTTCGCACTAATACTTCAAGGTAGGTATGAAATGCTTTATGTTAGTTTACCATTGCTGATCATCGCTTACTTATATGCCAATAAGTTTACCATTGCTGGTATGGGAGAAGATTTCTCTAAAAATTTAGGATTAAATCATAAACAAGTCGTGCATATAGGATTGATCATTGTAGCTATTATGACATCTGTAGTTATTTTAACCGTTGGAATGATACCTTTTTTAGGGCTAATTATTCCTAATATTGTTTCTATCTATCGAGGAGATAATTTGAAGAACAGTTTGCCTCATACAGCATTGTTAGGAAGTATATTTGTATTAGCTTGTGACATAGTTGGTAGATTGATTATTTTTCCATATGAAATTGCTATTGGTGTAACAGTTGGTGTTGTAGGTAGTGGGATCTTTCTATACTTGATTTTGAGGAGATCAAACAATGCGTCTTAATACAAAAATTATTCTATTAGCTGTTATCACCAGCATCTTTATAGCAATTTTTCTATTTACAAATATTCCAGGTAATTGGGATTATATTCTTCCTAGAAGAATAAGTAAAGTAATAGCAATGATAATTACCGGAGTAGTGATTGCTATTGCTACCGTCGTATTTCAAACGATTACGAATAATCGTATTTTAACACCTAGTGTGATTGGTTTAGACTCGTTATATGTATTATTACAAACGTTTCTAATTTTTATTTTTGGTTCAACAAGTATCGTTAGCGTCAACCCTACTATCAATTTTTTAGTATCAATTGCAATTATGATTGTTTTTGCTTTTTTTCTATACCATTTACTGTTTAAGAAACATCAAAATGTATATTTTCTATTATTAGTTGGTTTAGTATTTGGAACATTTTTTAGTAGTTTATCCTCATTTATGCAAGTTTTAATTGATCCAAATGAGTTTTTAATTGTACAAAATAAAATGTTTGCTAGCTTCAACAATATGAATACGGATATTATTCCATTTGCCATTGTAATTATTGCACTTACTTTCATTTATTTTATGCGTTTTCTCCCTTACCTAGATGTTATGTCATTAGGGAAGTCTCACGCAATAAATTTAGGGGTTAGCTATGAATATATGGTGAAACGATTACTTATTGTCATTGCGATTTGGATTTCAGTTGCAACAGCGTTAGTCGGCCCTATTCTATTTCTTGGATTGTTAGTTGCAAATGTGACATATGAATTCCTGAAAACATATAGACATACGTATTTATTGATAGGATCTGCATTGGTTAGTATCATCGCACTTGTTGGTGGGCAATTAATTTTAGAACGACTTTTTACTTTTGACACAACGATAAGTGTCATTATTAATTTTATAGGCGGCGTATATTTCTTATATTTGATTTTAAAGGAGAATAAAGCATGGTAACAGTACATGAAATCACCAAAAAATATAATGATCATGCAGTAATAGACAATGTCTCCGTTTCTATTCCTAAAGGAAAAATCACTTCCTTTATCGGACCAAATGGCGCTGGTAAAAGTACACTTTTATCGCTTATTAGTCGATTAATTACAAAAGATGCTGGGGAAATACGCATTGATGATGATGAGATATCACAAGTGAAAAGTAATTCGCTAGCGAAGAAAATAGCAATATTGAAACAATCTAATCATTTAAATATTCGTTTAACTGTAAAGGAACTAGTTAACTTTGGTCGTTTCCCATACTCTCAAGGGAGATTGAAAAAGAAAGATAAAGAGAAAGTGGCTGAAGCGATAAAGTATATGGAATTAGAATCAATGCAAGATAAATATTTGGATCAACTAAGTGGTGGACAAAAGCAACGTGCTTTTATTGCAATGATTATTGCTCAAGATACGGAATATATTTTGCTAGATGAACCATTAAATAATCTAGATATGAAACATTCCGTTCAAATTATGAAAGTGTTGCGTCGTTTAGTTGATGACCTAGGAAAAACAGTCGTACTTGTTATTCATGATGTGAATTTTGCTTCAGTATATTCAGATTATATTGTCGCTTTACGTGATGGTAAAATCATACATCAAGGGGAAAAAGATAGTATGATCAATAATCAAGTGCTACGCGATGTATATGATATGGATATAAAAATCCAAGATATAGATCAATGTAAAATTTGTTTGTATTTCCAATAGTGTTTATTAAATCTACATTTATTTAGTCTGTAGACGTGATACTTTTAACAGGTGAAATAATAAAGGTGGAAATGGTAAAAATATTTAAGAGGAGAGGGTATACATGAAAAGAACACTATTCTTTTTATCGATAATAGCTTTACTATTCGTTGTTGCTGCTTGTGGCACAAACAACGGCAGTGGTGCATCAAATGACCAAACAAATGCAGACACAGAAGAAGCTGCTAAAGAAATTGAGGTAACACATGAATTAGGAACAACTACTGTACCAGTAAATCCTGAACGTGTTGTTGTGTTTGATTATGGTTCACTAGAAACGTTAGATGAATTAGGTGTAAAAGTTACTGGTGTTCCACAAAGTAACTTGCCACCACATTTAAAAAAATATAGCGATGATGCGTACAAGAACGCAGGTTCAGTAAAAGAACCCGATTTTGAAGCATTATCAGTAATGGAACCGGATCTCATTATTATTTCTGGGCGTCAATCAAGTGTATACGAAGAGTTATCTGAACTAGCACCTACAATTTATATGGGGATAGATACAGCAGATTATTTAGCATCATTCAAATCAAACGTAAAAAAACTAGGTGAAATTTTCGAAGCAGAGAAAAAGGCAACAGAAAAGTTAGATGAAGTAATGACCACAGTTAATGAGGTTAAATCAATAACAGAAGCATCGGAAGGAAAAGGCTTAGTAATTCTAACGAACGATGGCGGAATTAGTTCATATGGCCCAGGATCGCGTTTTGGTTTTGTACATGATGAATTAGGTGTAACTCCTGCTGATGAGAAAATTGAAGCTTCCACGCATGGACAGAATGTAAGTTTTGAATACATTGCAGAAACCAATCCTGATTACTTGTTTGTCATTGATCGTAATATGATCGTTGGCGGTGAAGCGTCAGCTGAAAAAACGCTAGCTAACGACCTTGTACAAGGAACTAACGCAGCTAACAATGAAAATATTATATATCTTGACCCTTATTATTGGTACATCTCAGGTGGAGGATTAGTTTCTGTCGCTGAGATGGCAAACGAAGTAAAAGAAGGAGTACAAGAATAAGAAAAACCGGGAGTAGTGGGTGCATCCTAAAAGTTTAAGTGAAAATTAACTTTTAGGATTGCTTCACACACCTGGTTTTTTTTCAGTAAATTCGGCTATAATTGTATGAATTTAAAAGAATAGCCAAAAACACTTTACTTATTCAGTGTTTTTGTCGAAAATAATAATAGTAATAAAGAAATAGTTTAAAAGAAATATTTTGAATGTTTTTTACATCAGCACGATACATCAAGGAAGGAAGAACTACATGGAAACAAAGAATTTAAACGAAGTGATTAAAGAAGTGTATAACGGAACGATTTTAACGATGAAAAAAGTTATTCCGCTTGATCCCAATATAGGTTCTCCACAACTTATTTCTCCTCCACTTTCAATAAGGTTAGGGGTTTTAGTAGGATTTACCGGAGATATAAAAGGAGAATTAGTGCTACAAGCAGAGGCGGATGTTTTTAGTCATATTAGCGAGAAGATGTTCGGTATGCCACTCTCTCAAGAAATGCTAGATTCTTTTGCCGGAGAGTTAGGGAATATGGTGGCTGGTAGTTTATCAACTTATTTAGCTAGTGTTGAAATTAATACTGATATAACTTATCCAACTGTATTGAAAGGTGATGCACAGTTAACAGGTTTTAAGCGGTCATTTTTTGTAACGATCGAATATGAATCAGTTGGAAATCTAGAAGTGTATTTATTACTTAACCAATAAATTTTTTAACAATGTTTTTGGTATTAACAAAAAATATTTCGATTATTTTCGCGAAACATGGTATTATTTTCATAGGAAACATTATACATACTATATAGGTGAAGGAGATAACTAATGGGTATCGAAAAGTACATTGTATTCCAATTACAAGGTCAATCTTATGCTGCAAGTATTCAACAAATTGTATCAATTGAACTGTTACAAGAAGTAGTGGCGTTACCACAGGCTTCTGAATTTATTGATGGAATTACTACACTTAGGGGGGAAGTAGTTCCCATCATTGATTTAAAAACACGTATGGGATTAATGCGTTCACAAAAGACAGATCAAACGAGAGTGCTTTTATCTAATGTGAATCATGTGCAAGTTGGTTTTGTAGTGGATGAAGCAAATGATGTCATTGATATTGATGCTTCTACTATCGAGGATGCACCTACAACAATTAAGGGAGTGAATGGTAATTTCTTAAAAGGTGTTGCGAAGTTAAACGATCGCTTACTACTAGTCTTAGATTTAAAACACATTCTAAATTATGAAGAAGTAAGTGAAGTGAAACAAGTATTAGATGAGCAATAGAAATAGAAAAAGGAAGTGTTAGTAATGGCAAGAATTTTGGTTACAGATGATGCGGCATTCATGCGTATGCAATTAAAAAATATTTTTACTTCATTAGGGCATGAAGTAGTGGGAGAAGCGGAAAATGGAAAAGTAGCCATTGATCTATACAATGAATTAAAACCAGACTTAGTCTCCATGGATATTACCATGCCAGAAATGAACGGTGTCGAAGCAGTTAAAGAAATTAAAAAAAGTGATCCGAAAGCAACAATTGTAATGTGTTCTGCAATGGGGCAACAACAAATGGTTTTGGAAGCGATTCAAGCTGGTGCAAAAGACTTTATAGTAAAACCATTTGATCAAGAACGTATTCAACAGGCATTAAGCAAAATTCTCGCTTAAAAGCAATACTGTACCTGTCTGTGTTAATAAATAATATTTTAAGATGGAGTGATACATATGAAGTTAAGAATAAATTTGTTTTTTAGCTTTTTATTCGTTATTGTGATACATAGTTTAATAACCGTTTACACGATAATCCAACTTGATGAATTTACAACGCCATTAATTATAGGATTATCTTTGGTGATTCTTTTAAACTTAATCATTGCACATTTTACAGCGAAAAAAATAATAAAGCAACTTAAATACGTAAGCGACAGAATAGAAACAATGTCGCAAAATGAGAAGGAAGAACTACCAGAAGCTTATGTAAAAAACAAAGAGTTCGTTCAATTAAATGAATTAATTGATACATCATATGAAAATCCACATCAAATGAATGCATTTGTATCGAATATTTCTGATCAAATAGATACGCAAAGTAAGACTTTGGATGAAAGTAGAGATGTGCTAGAAAAAGATAGTAACAATATTACAGCGATCTTACAGGAAATCTCTAGTGGGTCTGAAGAACAAGCTAACTCAGCTTCTTCATTGACTGAGACAATGCAACAATTTACAAATACGATTATGAATGTTGTATTAAATGGAGAAAACATTAAAGAAGAATCTAAATCTATGTTGTCTATTACAGATGAAGGCACAAATTTAATGCATCAATCCGTTGATAAAATGAGTGTTATTGATCAAACGATAAAGCAATCCTTGGACAAAGTAAAAGGACTAGACATTATGACAGATAAAATTACTAGTTTAGTTACAGTCATTCAAGGTATTGCAGAACAAACAAATATATTAGCTTTGAATGCAGCAATTGAAGCGGCACGCGCAGGTGAACATGGGCAAAGTTTCGCTGTTGTTGCAGATGAAGTAAGAAAGCTAGCAGAACAAGTAAGTCATTCTATTACTGATATTACAGTTACTACGAATGGGATACAAGAAGAATCAAAGGCAGCAGTGAATGTGCTAGAAAAAGGGTATCAGGCAGTAAATGAAGGTTCATCACAAATCAAAACGACAGGATCTACGTTTGATCAGTTGAAGAAGATAATCACAAATATTGGAACGGAAATTGAAGATGTATCTAACAATCTTTATGATGTTTTAGATAATACGAAGGTTATCAATGATTCCATTACAAATATTGCTTCTGTTTCAGAAGAATCGGCTGCTGGAATTGAAGAAGCAACAACATCATCAGAAAATCTAACAAAATCAGTGAATAATATTCGAACGAACCAACAAGAACTGGATAAAAAGGTTAGAGAATTATTAGCTCACTTTTAAGAACAAAAGATCAAACGTCCGATTAGTAATGTAGAGGACTGAATATAGCTCACTTTAACGTCTATCGATGTATCATCATTTATATTGCCTAAATTATTGAGATTGGGTATAATTAAATAACGAGCAATAGAACACGAATTATAATCCTAATATGATAAAAGATTATAGTTCGTGTTTTTAGTTGACAATGCACTAGTCTGTGATAAGAAGAAGTTAACGATGTTGAAAAGTTATTTTTTGTGGAAGTGTAATACCCCCTTTTGTCTTACATAAATATAAGATAGGAGGGGTTATTTGTGGGCAGAATTATTCAACCAAAGCAATTATACACTTATGATATATTATGTGAAGATTGTAATCGATTAATGGAGAGGTATCCTAGCTTGATATCTACAGAAACGATTGGATATTCAGTGGGGGAGCGTAAAATTATTGCAATAAAACTTGGAAATGGAGAAGATAAAATATTTATTAGTGGAGCGCATCATGCAAGAGAATGGTTAACAACAGCTTTATTAATGGATATCATAGAAACCTATGCGAGAGTAGCTGTCAACACTTCTAATGTAGAAGCAAATAGAATAAAAAGCATCCTTGATGAATGCACGTTTTTGTTTGTTCCAATGGTTAACCCAGATGGTGTTACACTCGTGCAAAAGGGTGAACATGATTTTGAACAAAAAGACTTATTAATAAAATGGAATAACGGATCAGATGATTTTTCAGCTTGGAAAGCTAACATAAGGGGTGTGGATTTAAATCGACAATATCCTGCTGATTGGGAAACAATTCAATTTGATCCTGGAGTACAATCATGTGAAAATTTTAAAGGATTCTCTTTTTTATCTGAACCTGAATCTTTAGCTATATTTCATTTTGTGCAATCACAGTCAATCAAGATTGCTGCTGCTTATCATTCATCTGGAGAAGAGATTTTTTGGAAATATAAAAGTGAAAACGAATTAGAGAAATGGTCAAAAAAAATTGCTATGGAACTTGCGGATTTAACTGGTTATCAGCTCATCTATCCAGGTGAAAATCCAAGTGGAGGCGGTTTGACTGATTGGTTTATTAGTTATTACAAACGACCAAGTTTTACAATTGAAATAGCACCTTATGTTGGGCCAAATCCTGTTCCGTTGACTTACTATGATTCTATATATATAAAAAATAAAAACGTTCCATTATTATTAGCTGAAAATCGAAATCCTTAGCTGTCAAAAATAAAATATAAGTCATTAAAAGCTGAATATATACTTTAGCTTTTTTTCTATGATCGAAATGTTTTTAGAAATAAAGCTAGTTTAATGTCGAATAGGTTTGAAAACTAACGTATTTTAAAGTAAACTCAATATGTTTGCGCTTACGTTCGATTTTGCTTTTGTTGTTATTTATGGTATTATCCAATCTGTTCACAACGGTCACGGCTTTTATGAGAGTTAAAGGCCATATGAAAAATGAAAGAGGTGTTAAATTGACTATTTTGAGAATAAAACAGGAATGGTTCAGTAATGTAAAAGGAGATATATTGGCAGGAATTGTTGTAGCTCTTGCTTTAATTCCAGAAGCAATAGCTTTTTCTATTATAGCTGGTGTAAACCCAATGGTAGGTTTGTATGCTTCCTTTTGTATAGCGGTAGTGATTGCATTTACCGGAGGACGTCCAGGGATGATTTCGGCTGCTACGGGTGCAATGGCTTTACTAATGGGTTCATTAGTTGCGGATCATGGTTTACAATATTTGTTTGCTGCTACTATTTTAACTGGTATTATTCAATTCATCTTAGGAATCGGTGGCATAGCACGACTAATGAAGTTCATTCCTAGATCAGTAATGATAGGTTTTGTAAATGCGTTAGCCATTTTAATTTTTACTGCTCAGTTATCACACTTTGTAGGCGAAACATGGGTCATGTATGCAATGGTAGCTGGAGCTTTAGCAATTATTTATTTATTACCAAGATTGACTACGATTGTGCCTGCACCGTTAGTTGCAATTGTAGTTATTAGTGCGATTGCTATATATACAGGTAGTGATGTCCGAACAGTTGGTGATATGGGTGAATTAACGCAAACTTTACCATTGTTCTTAATACCTAATATTCCATTAACCTTTGAAACGTTATCGATTATCTTCCCGTATGCTTTAGCATTATCCATTGTCGGCCTATTAGAATCATTTTTGACGGCGCAAATTGTCGACGATATGACAGATACAGATAGTAATAAAAACAAAGAAGCAAAAGGTCAAGGGATTGCTAATGTGATTAGTGGATTTTTTGGTGGGATGGCTGGCTGTGCCATGATTGGACAATCTGTTATCAATGTAAAATCAGGTGGAAGAGGTAGACTTTCAACTTTAACTGCTGGTGTATTTTTGATGACGCTTATTCTAGTATTTAATGATTTACTTATTCAAATTCCAATGGCTGCACTAGTTGGTGTGATGATTATGGTATCTATTGGTACTTTTGATTGGCATTCATTGATTACTATACACAAAATGCCGGTATCAGATGCTATAGTAATGATTGTTACAGTTGGAGCAGTAGTTTACACAGATAATTTAGCTATAGGTGTACTGGCTGGAGTTGTTTTAAGTGCGATTTTCTTTGCGGCAAAAATCTCAAAAGTACATGTGAACACATGCTTGATCGAAGGCGGAAAAAAGAAAGTCTATCAAATTACTGGACAACTGTTCTTTGCTTCCGTTACAGAGTTTATTGCTCAATTTAATTTTAAAGAAGATATTGAACAAGTTGAATTAGATTTTAGTCAGACACATATTTGGGATGATTCTGCAGTTGGAGCGATTGATAAAATTGTTCTTAAATATAAAGAAAACGGGAAGATGGTTACTATCGTTGGTTTAAATCAAGAAAGTAGCACATTGATTGAAAGACGTGCGATGTTTGATAAAGACCATGCAAACGCAGCAAATCATTAATATTAAAAGACAGTTCAGTTATGATCGCATTGTACAATGCAATAGTAACTGAGCTTTTTTTTTGCTCAGCGTATTATTAAAGGGTGAATGTTAAAAATAGGCTCTATACTAAATGTGGTGGTGCTCTCTGTTTTATTTAATCTCTAGCTTGTGCTTCTGTTTTAATACGAAACAATAACTGAAAATTAGACGTGTATAACAAATGAGATAGGAACGCAAATACACTAAAAAATGATATAATCAAAGAAAATAAATCGAGGTGGGGAATGTGTGATGTATAATCATATCTTGTTAGCTTCAGACGGTTCGGAGCATGCTATTCGAGCATGCCAAAATGCAATTGTACTAGCTGAAAAAAATCCAAACGCAGTTATCACCATTGTTTTTGTAGTAGACGGTAATGCGTCAAAGACAGATGTATTACATCATTGGAATGCTATGGATCTTGATCGTAGTAGAAAAGAAAAATTGACAATTACGGAACGAAAATTAAAACAAAAAAACATTTCGTATGAAATTAAAATCCTTCATGGAGAGCCTGGACCTGCTATTGTTAAGTTTGCTAATGAAAACAAGGTAGATGTTTGCGTGATTGGTAGTCGGGGCTTAAATAGCCTTCAAGAAATGGTATTAGGCAGTGTTAGCCACAAAGTAGCAAAACGGGTAGAATGTCCAGTTTTAATTGTAAAATAATCTTTAACATCTACAAAAAAGAAATGCGTTGTTGGGGCAAAGCATTGCGGTGCCTTTATAAATGTTATTACTAACGTAGAAAAATGAATGAGTTTTTGAAAGTCTAATACTTAACAGTATATGTTCTATTTCAAAAAGCTGATAGGTGAGATAGTGCGTGAAATAATAATAAAATATATGATTCGTAGATGACTAGATAGCTAATCATATATTTAGTGAAATAATGTAATAATTTCTTACTCACTCCTATTGTACTAAATCGATCTGTTTTTCATTTGAATTGTTTTGTCTTAATGATGTCGTCTATTGAAACTTTGTTTGTATAGAAAGAGGTTTGACTAATCTATATTTAGGATACACTTTACTAAGTAAGATTTGAATGACATTCTAGAGGAGGACGTATAAAGCATGCAAATAAATAAACAGTGGAATGAGTTAAAGGCATTGCAGTTAACGAAACCTGATAGTGTGTTGACGATGTATTTAAACACTAACCCAGCTGACCCTGATCAACAAGGTGGGGAATGGAAGCTTCAATTAAAAAATGGGTTAAACAGTTTTGAAAATTATCTAAAAGAAGATAAAGAAGAATTGAAAAAATTCCAAACTGTTCGTGAAAAAATAGAAGCATTTATTAGTGAGAATCAGAAAAACTTGAAAAAAGGTGTCGTTATTATTGCGTCATCAGATGATTCATTTTGGCTAGCAGAAATATTACAAGTATCTGTTGAAACGAACTTTTATTGGCAAGAGACCCCAGTTATTGAACAATTAGAGACGATATACAGTCAGTTTCCGAAGTCAGGTATTATTTTAGTGCAACAAAATAAAGTGAAAACAATAGAAACGGAGCTAGGAGAGGTTGGCGAAATTAAACACTTTGAATTAGATATTGATACAGAAGATTGGCGCCAATATGCTGGTCCACATCGTGCAGATGCATCAATGGGCAAAGGTGGTAGAAATACACAGATAGATCAATTTAAGAAAAGATTTAAGGAAAATCAAAAACGTTGGTATAAAAGCCTAGCGCCATCATTAGATAAGCAAGCAAAAGATAAACAATGGAAGCAAATATATCTATCTGGTGAGAAAGAAGAAGCAAACGATCTAGCAGGATATATGCAAAAAGAAATAGAAGAAATAATGCACCAAAATATTCTAGATCGTGAAGAACACTATGTGATAGAAAAAATTATTGGATAAAGGTAAAGAGCGAGTGTACGCATGATGCACACTCGCTCTTTAGTTTAGTAAAAAAATAATAGAAACCCCAGCAAGACTTACTACGATGGAACTTAAACAATAAATACATGCTTGAAAATATCTTTTTGATAAAATCATGGCTAATGTTTCTGTACCAAAAGTAGAAAAAGTAGTGTATGCTCCACAGAATCCAGTACCTAATAGTAGCCATAGAGGTGGGGAAATGAAGCCATTTTCTAAGGAAATAAACAAAATACCCAATAAGAAAGAACCTGTGATATTAGCAATCCAAGTGCCATATGGGCGTAAAGGATTGACTTGATTCAGTGCAAGTCCTAAAAAATAGCGAGCATTGGCTCCAATAAAACCCCCACACGCAATATAAAACAGGTTCATTGAATACTCTCCTTATCTGTTGGTATTTTCTTTGCTAGCAAATAACCTACTACACATGCAAGTAGGCCAACAATAATACTTGCAAACACATAAGTAGTACCTAAGAACAGATTATTAGTGATTAATGTCAATGTTTCTACTGTGAAGGTAGAGAAAGTTGTAAACGATCCAATGATTCCTGTATTAATAGCTATAGTGACCTGCTTAGGGAGTTTTTTTGTAATAAAAGCATGGTTAGACAAAAAAGCAAGGATAAAGCAGCCTAAAATGTTTACGATTAATGTACCATAGGGAAAAATATTTGTTGAAAATAGGTGTGCCATTGTATATCGTAATACAGATCCAAGCGCTCCACCTAAACCAATAAAGATGACTAGTACATAGGTGCTTGTTCTTGACAATTTGGACACATCCCATAGATTTCAAACTTATGATCATCTATCATAAAACCTTTTAATTCGTCTTCGATATCGTCCATTGGACATTGATGGATTTCCTTTGTGATACCACAATTTTTACAAATAAAATGATGATGGTGGTGATGGTCACATCTCATCCGAAAATGTTTTTCTCCATTTAATTCAGTAGACTCTAATATTTCTAATTGATCAAATAAATGCAAATTGCGATATATTGTATCGAAACTAATACCTTCAAAATTGGGCTCCATGTGCTTTAACAAGTCTTTTGCAGTAAGATATCGATTTTCTTGATTGAAAAATGATAAGATTACTTGGCGTTTATCTGTATATTTGTATCCTTTTTCTTTTAGGAGTGATAAGGCCTCTTCTACTCTCATTAAATCACCGTCTTTCTTGTAAAATAGCTCCAAACTTTCTTTCCAAGGATAGTTACAATTAAAATGATGATAGCAGTCATTACGATCGTGCCACCGGGTGGTATTTCAAAATAATAGCCTGTCAATAACCCTATAATAACAGATAATTCACCAAAAATAACAGAAAATAATATCGTTTGTTTGAATCCTTTTGCTATTCTAATACTTGCTGCAACGGGAAGCGTCATTAACGCAGAAACGAGTAAAACACCGACAATTCGAATTGAAGCTGATATGACTAAAGCAGTCAAGATAATGAAAATAAAATGAATTCGTTTTGCATGTATCCCCGAAACAACTGCATGCTCCTCATCAAAAGATAGCATGAACAGCTCTTTATAAAATAAAGCAAGTACGGTTAAAACAATAATAGTAATGATGACAATACTCCATAAATCATTTCGACTAACAGCAGAAACAGATCCAAATAAATAATTATATAAATCCGTATTAAATCCATTAGCTAATGAAATGAAAATAACACTTAAACCGACGCCACCAGACAAAATAATTGGAATTGCTAATTCTTGATATGCTTTATATACACTGCGCAAACGCTCAATGAATATGGAGCCAATGACCGAAAACCCCATGCCTGTATAAAAAGGTGTCAAAAATATCAATCCGTATTTTTTCTCCAAAAACAAACCGAAAGCTATTCCACCAAGCGTAACGTGTGATAAGGCATCAGCAATGAGCGATAGCCTTCTAACAACAACGAATGTTCCTAATAATGGTCCAATCAATCCGATCAATATACCGGTATAAAACGTATTTTGTAAAAATTCATACGTAAAAAACTGATTAAGCAATTCTGTCACTTCCTTTATTATTCATGTTGATGCGTTACCACATGTAGTGGGTGACCATAAAAATTAGACAATTGATTGTCTGATAGATGAGCAAACGATTCGGTATCACCATGAAAATGAAGTTGTTTATTTAAACAAGCAATCCCATTTGCATGCTTTGTCATTGTCCCAATGTCATGAGAAACGAGTAATAAGCTAATGTTATTCACTTCGTTTAATTGATGGAGTAAATCGTAAAACTTCTTTACATTCTCTGTATCAATTCCGACTGTCGGTTCATCAAGGATAAGTAGTGTAGGGTTGCTAACTAAAGAGCGGGCGATGAATATGCGTTGTTGTTGACCGCCAGAAAGTGAGCCGATATTAGTATTTAGATATTCTTTCATGCCAACTAAATCTACCGCGTGTTCAACTTTTTGCTTATGGTGTTTTGTGAAAAAACGAAAATAACCAACATTAGCAGTTAATCCAGTTGAAACAACTTCTCGCACTGTTGCAGGAAATCCTCGATTAAATGAATTAGCTTTTTGTGAGACGAAACCAATCTTATTCCATTTTTTAAAGTGCTCTATTTTTTCGCCAAATAGTTCAATAGAACCTTTTTGAGGTTTCAATAAGCCGAGTAGTAATTTTATAAGTGTTGTTTTTCCGCCACCATTGGGTCCAACCAACCCTAAAAATGCCCCAGTTGGTATTTCAAGGTTTATATCCTGTAATGCGTGTTTTGATTCATAGGCATAGCTTAGATGCTCGATACGAACGATAGGAGATGTCAATGTAAACACCAGACTTTCTATGTGAATTTCTTTTGTATTATATCGTAATTATTCCGTTTTGTAAATAAGAATTATTCCGTTTTAAACCAAAAGTGATAAATAAAATATTTCGGTTAAGAAGTTAGATGCAAGCATGACTATTTATTCCAGGTCTGTATTTGAAACTTTTAAAATAGTGTTTGGACGGTGAAAAAAATAATTGATTGACGAGATCAAAAAAAATAGATATTCTAGATACATTAAATCTATAATTAGGAGATTAAACATGCAATATTCAAAAGCAACGAATTATGCACTTCATACAATGGTGTTTCTTGCTTTAATACCAAAAGAAAAAACAATTGGTGTGCGTCCTTTGGCGGAATTTCAAAAGGTATCCCCGACATACTTGTCTAAAGTACTCACTAAGCTAGTTAAATCAGGATTTATTCAATCTACACCGGGAGTAAAGGGTGGCTATCAACTAATGAAAGATGCAACTGATATAACACTTTTAGAAATTATTCATGCAATAGAAGGATCAGCAACGTTATTCAATTGCCGTTTAAATAATAATGATTTACATCATAATCATGATTGCCTGATTCAAGAAGTAATGGAAGAAGCAGAAATGAAAATGGAAAACTATTTGAAAGAACAGACATTAGAAGACATTGTAAAACAAGTTGATAAAGGGAAAATGTCCGTCTTAATATCAAAATCTGTTTAAACATGTATCAGTAAATAAGGAGACGAAGCAATGTTAAAATTCCATACCGAAGATATACAAAAAATAGCAAGCTCTCCCGCTTTACAAAAGGCGTTATATAAACGAACCTTAAAGGTTATACTACTTTCACAAACGCTAGGAGGAGCAGGATTAGCAGCTGGAATAACAGTTGGCGCATTATTAGCACAACAAATGTTAGGTGTTGACAGTTTAGCGGGATTACCTACAGCTCTGTTTACTTTAGGAGCTGCATTTTCAGCTTATCTTGTTGGTCGAATGACACAAGCACGCGGAAGAAGAATAGGGTTATCTTTTGGTTTTATAGCTGGTGGCTTAGGTGCACTTGGTGTTGTTGTCGCTGCCAATATAGATAGTGTTGTTTTTCTATTACTTTCATTATTTATTTATGGTGCTGGTACATCAACAAATTTACAGGCACGGTATGCAGGTATTGACTTAGCAGGAAAGAAGCAACGAGCAAAAGCGGCAAGCATCGCAATGGTTGCAACTACATTTGGTGCTGTCGCTGGTCCTAATCTTGTTGCACCGATGGGGTATATAGCTGAGAGTTTAGGTATGCCGACATTAGCAGGTCCATTTTTACTTGCGATGGTCGCCTATAGCTTAGCAGGAATTGTATTTTTTATCTTTTTAAAACCAGATCCATTACTTGTTGCACGTGCTATTGAGGATAATAAACAGTTAGGAGCGGAAACGTCTACTCCATATCAGCCGAACCAAGGGGTTCAACGTTCTGGTATTATTGTTGGTGCTATTGTATTAATTTTGTCACAGGTGATCATGGTAGGTATTATGACAATGACTCCAGTACACATCGAACAAAACGGAAGTCCATTATCCGCAGTTGGCTTTGTCATTGGACTGCATGTTGCAGCGATGTATTTGCCATCCCTTGTTACAGGAACACTAGTAGATAAAGTTGGGCGGATGAAAATGGTTGTGGCAGGAGCACTAACATTAACACTTGCAGGGTTAATCGCAGCATTTACACCAGGAGATGCCATTGGATTAATTACACTTTCTCTTGTTTTGTTAGGTTTAGGCTGGAATTTTGGTGTGCTTAGTGGCACGGCAATCGTCGTTGATTCCACAACAATTAAAAATCGAGCCAAAATCCAAGGAACGATCGATGTAGGTGTGGCAATTGGTGGGTCGATTGGTAGTATATCCTCAAGTGTGATTGTTGCCAATTCGAGTTATGGAATATTAGGTTTTACTGGAGCATACCTTTCACTGATTCTCATTCCGCTTATTATATGGAGATATATAAAAATAAAAAGAACGAATATCTCAAATGTTCATTTGTAGAAATTTACTCTGTCATATCTAAACATAGGCATTCAAAACTGGAAAGAATTAAATATGATATCGGCTAAAAAGTGCGTTATTTTTAATGCACGTTGTAAACTGTTATTTGAGGGGATAGTATAAAAGAAAATATGGGAAGGATGTTTTCTATGAATCAAATAAATGATATTGATTTACATCCAAATCATAAATTGAATCATCGCACAGATGCAGATAAACAAAGTATCATCAATCGATTAAAAGAATAGAAGGTCAAGTTCGTGGGATACAAAAGATGGTGGAAGAGAATTGATATTGTGTTGATGTGCTTGTACAACTATCAGCCATTGAAGCAGCACTAAAAAAAGTTGGGTTTTCTTTAATAGAAGACCATACGAAGCATTGTGTTGCAGATGCAAATCAATCAGGTAACGGAGAAGCATCTATTGAAGAATTAGTGAAAGTAATCAAGCAGTTCTCTAAATGAGGCGTGTTACCTTGAATGAAAATAAAAAAATGAATGTAACGATTACGGGAATGACCTTGGATTTCGTTCCCTTCTAACATAAAAAAAGTTTTAAATAAATCGAACAAGTGCATTCCCTTTTTTCCATCATGTTATCATTTTTAAGCTCTCTTATGATGACAGTTTCATCACTTATGGCGGAAGGATTATGTTCAATTTGATCGGTGCATATTTCTCCTGTCGATCTACTACAGCTTACTACAATAACGTTTCTTTACTTGAGAGTCCCCCACTTCAAATGCTTAAAAAAGCGTTAAGTGGAGGACTTTCAATATTTATCATGTTTGCTCATCGATTCACATAAAACGCCATACTAGAAAACTAACTATGCGCTGTTCATACAATTACGTAAAGTAAGAAATCATTTCCTTTAGTCTATATATGCTTATAACTTAGACAAGTTAAACGGAAGAGTTATGTCTCTAAATATTGATTCCTAACGCTAAAGCTGTATAACCTACCACTAGGGCAAGTACAAATCCGAATAAAGTGATAATTAAGGCATCTTTTTTGTTTGCCGCTAGTAATGGGAAGATTCCGTCTCCACTAGTTGCAATACCTGCTGCGATCAAGGCAGCTATTGGGAAGTTGTCAATTGTAGTAAATGCTACTGCAACTGCAATCATACCACCACAACCTGGGGTTGCTCCTATTAAAGCGGCTATTACTACAACAACGAGTGCTGATGAAGTCATCCACGCATCAAAAGTTTCTGCACCTACTAAAACATCAATGATAAAGTTAGCAATAAATAGTCCGATGAATACATATACAACGACTGTAGAAATATCGAATACTGCATGTAATAAAGTTGATCTTGCATTGTCATCACAAGTACATTGATGTCCTTTGTAACTAAATTTATATACTAAGTAATAAATAATACAAAAGATTGTAAATAAGATGGCTACCCAAACGGCTATATTATCATAGTCAGCAATTCCACCACCCCATAATGCCATAATTGAGCTTGGTAGTAAGAATACTGCCATTGCTATAATCATGTAAAACCCAAATTTTTCAATGAAATTATGTGTTATAGTAGTGACTTTCCTTGAGTGATGTTTTTCTTGCAAAGATTGTTCAAGTACATCATTAGTATTGAAGTTAACTCCAATTGCATCAACAATATAACCAGAGATAATAGCTACAACTACTCCCACTAAGCTAACTACTAAAAATGCTGTTAAGTTTGCTGCTACACTAGCCTCATCAGAAGCCCCCAATAAAACAAATGATCCTTCACCTAATGTAGCAATGAATGTAGCAAGTAAACCACCAAATGAGATTTTTTGGTTTTTATACATTGAAGAAACGACAATTGTTGCACCACATCCTGGAATAACTCCTAATAAAGCACCAATTATAGGTTGTGACCATTTAGGACCAATTTGATTATCACCTGAAATTCTACCTTTTGCAGCATAAGTGAGTAAACCGACTCCAATGATTGAAATAGAAACATATCCACCAATAACCCCGGCTGCTTCAAGATTATCTAATATGAATGTCCATAAATCAAAATTCATATTTCACCTCTTTCTTTGAATTTTAAGTTGTCGACTTAATATGATAAATTATAGTTGATAACGATTATCATCGTCAACTGTTTTTAGCAAGCATTGAAATGATACTTGTCTTTTCTTTTGCTGTACTGATGAGATAGAAATTTCATGCTTACGAATGCTTTCACAATGAGAATAAACCCCTGATAGGTAATCCCCTACATTTAAATCTTTAAAGTATGTCTTGCATGTTTTTGAATCATTCAATCCATTCGGGCCGTAATTCTCATAATTCTCAGTCCAAACATATAGAGGCACTTCTGCAATTCCATATTTTAAACATCATTCTTTTAACATATAATCTATATTTTTGTATGTCTTTAATACTTCATACTTAAACGGACTAGAGTAAAAGTTACATTTATCAGACATAAGAAACTCCCTTTAAGATGAAAACAGATTTTTTTAATCTGTCTACCTTAAGGGGAGCATATCATTTGTCTAGAAAAGGGGCTATTTTTTGTGTTAATTTTACAATGGAGCAATATAAAAATAGAGATGCAACATTGTATCCCTATTTTTTATGTGTAATTTATCTTGATGTTTTCAAATTGTACATTTAGCAAGTGTATGATTGTTTGGTATTTTAAAAGGTTAATGTTTAACTGGTTCAATTATAATTTCGTTCAATTTTACATTTACCGTATTTGTGATTGTATCTGCAACGGGGCATGTTTGTTCAATAAACGAAACAAATTTTTCTACTTTTTCTTTCGCGTCATTTGTTGCGATATATACGTTAAAACGGATATTAGAATAACCAGGGCGGACAGTTGATTTACCCAAGAAACCATCAGTGTCTAGTTCTCCTTCTACATCAATCCATAAATCATCAAATGTAATATCGAATTTTTTTGCATACACTTGAGCTACAATCGTTTGACAAGCCCCTAATGCTGCCAAAGTTAGTTCGACAGGATTCATTCCTGTATCATTTCCGCCAAGTTCCTTGGGCTCATCTACGATGATTTCAAAATTGCGGGATGTAACTTTTACTTGAACACCTTCTTGTAACTGTGCAGTCGCTTGAAAAGTAGTTAATGGCATGTTTAAGATTCTCCTTTTATAGATGGATTATTGTATGAGTAAGTAAAATCCCCCCATCTAAAAAAGCAATACAATTTAAAAATTTAGATGGAAGGAATGTAAATAAAAGCAATTCGCTTAATTAATCATTTGATTAATGTACAGGGAACTGGTTGGTATATCCGCTAAATTGTTGGTGTGTTTGTTGTACATTGTTTTGATCGGCTCTGTCTAAACTGTACCACCCATTTTTAAACATCAAATTATATAATGTGCGTTGCATGTTTTGTGTTTCGTTAAAAATAGCTAACAAATCTTGATACAACGCATGATTACTTGCTTCATTAAGCGCATTACTATACGACTGTGTCATATATTTTTCAGTTGAAAGCATATCATTAAGAAAGTCACGATCATTCATTTCGGGCGTTTTTTGTACTTGTGTCTCTGGATTTTGTACTTTTTGCTGATTCATTGAAAATCTCCTTTATCTACTGCAACATACCATTTTGCTGAACAGCTGTATGTTGCAATATTTTTTGGTAATGCTTTTGGTGCATTTGACAAGCTTGCTCTAAAGCATGTTTAACTTCTGGTATGTTGCATTGTTTAGCAAAAAAATGTGCTTTTTTTGTTGCATTTAAATTCCATGACATCATATCGATTAGGTATAACAAATCTTTTGAACTAACCATAGTTGGTGGTTGTTGCATGACTTGATTCGATTGATTTAAATTACCAGTATTCATTTGTTGTTGCATAAAAAAACCTCCTTTAATTAGGTTACATACGTAATTTGTGTATTTTTTGCAATACTATACACGCAAGTTAAAGATGCAAAACACTAGTCAAAGCGATGCTACCTTCTATATAATAGAAAGTAGCATTTGGATTGTAGGGTACAATCATGTAGAATGATATAGGAGGGGACTTCGATGACGTTAACTTTTTATGCTTATCCTAAATGTGGTACGTGTCAAAAAGCAAAGAAATGGTTAGATAAAAATAATATAGCTTATGAACAGATACATATTGTTGAAAATCCACCAACAAAAGAGGAATTAAAAAAACTAATTCAACTTAGTGGGTTGCCAATAAAAAGATTTTTTAATACAAGTGGAAAAAAATATCGTGAGCTAGATTTGAAAAATAAGCTACCAGAGGCTACGGATGAAGAGAAATTAAACTGGTTAGCATCTGATGGCATGTTAATCAAACGACCAATCACTACAGATGGTAAACAAGTAACGATTGGATTTAAAGAAGAATTATTTGAACAAGCATGGAGATAAAATAATCTTAATAGTTTTAATATAAATTTATTATTCAAGGAGGTCTACCAATGCATATTCCAAAGGAGCTACATTATTCAAAAGAACATGAGTGGATAAAGATAGAAGGAGAAACAGTTCGAATTGGTATTACGGAGCACGCACAAGATGAATTAGGTGATATTGTCTTTGTTGAATTGCCAGAAGCAGGCGATACGATTGAAGAAAATGAACCTTTTGGAAGCGTAGAGTCAGTAAAAACCGTTTCAGAATTATATGCACCGCTTTCTGGGAAGGTTATCGAAGTGAATGAAGAATTAGATGATAGCCCTGAATTTGTTAACGAATCACCTTATGAAAAAGCTTGGATGATTGTTGTTGAACCTAATAATACGAG
Source organism: Paraliobacillus sp. JSM ZJ581 (assembly GCF_044383835.1). Lineage (NCBI taxonomy): Bacteria > Bacillati > Bacillota > Bacilli > Caryophanales > Bacillaceae > Paraliobacillus > Paraliobacillus sp. JSM ZJ581. Next base: position 26,458 of record NZ_JBISEP010000015.1, on the reverse strand, counting down.
TGATATTGACAAACTGATGACTGCAGAACAATACCAAACAATGATCGAAGAAAAGGAATAAATTAAATCATCCCTTGTTACAATTATAATTGTAACAAGGGATGATTTGTTCATATGATATAGTATAGAAACATTTGCTTTTTCGAAAAGGTGGAATCGAAATGAATAAAGATATGGCTGAATCAAAACGTATACTAATTGTTGAAGGTTTAACAGATAAGATACAGATTGAGAAAATCGTTACAGACGCTATTACTATCATATGCACAAATGGTACATTAGGTGTTGAGAAAATGGAACAATTAATTAATGATTTCCAATTAGATGATTGTGACGTATTTATTTTAGTCGATGAAGATGAAGCTGGTCATAAGCTTCGAAAACAGTTAACAATAGAACTTCCTCATGCACAACACATTTATATAGATAAAACCTATCGTGAGGTAGCTGCTACACCTGAAGTAGAGCTCGCGACAGCATTAGTTAGCAAACATATTAATGTGGATCCGATTTATCTTATTTGAAGGAGTTTCAAATGAAGCAAATAGTGAAAGAGAATAGTCATGTATTCAATCAATCGCAACAATTGATATTTATTTATAGTCCATTTTGTCGAACTTGCCAATTGGCCAGAGACATTTTAAGAAAAGTTGAAAAACAAACGAATGCTCATCTCTTTTATGAGATGAATGCAGGTTTATTTCCTACGTTTATGCAAACGAATAAAATCGGAAGTGTTCCTTGTGTTTACATTAAGTTTGCTGACAATACAATTGAAAAAATTTATTCTATAAGTAATATCGAAAAAATAGCAAAAACTTGGTCAGTATTTGGCTTTAATAAATCATAAAATTGTACCTACTGCTTCTACAATCTCTATCATTGTACTTTGTTCACCAAATACACGATAGATTTCACCTTGCTGATTAATAATCACAGTAGTTGGTACACCTTCACATTTAAATAGATCATAGACTTCCCTATCATTGTCTTTTAATGTAGGTTGGGTAAGGAATTTAGTTGTATAACTTACTGCCTCTCCATCATTTCGTTCTCTTCCTGTCACATTTATTGTCACCATCTCTACTTTATCGTCATTTATTGAACGATAAAGTTGCTCTTTTTTAGGCAGATCGGAACTACAGTCCGGACACCACGATACCCAAAAAGTTAAAATTACAATTTTTTCTCTATAGTCGGCTAGTTTGAAAATACCTGGTTGGTTGATATACGGTAAAGTAAAATTAATCGATTGCAACAATATACCCCTTCCTAATACGTTTATCTATTTTGTACTTAATTTTCTATAAGCAATTTTTGATGTTACAGCATTATTGTAAAGGATAGTACTGTACTTACTCAACTTTGAAAAAAAGTTGACATATGATTAATATCATGCTACCATGTCAATTAAACAAAAAATAGAATATGCATTTGAATCTCTTATCAAGAGAGGTGGAGGGACTGGCCCGATGAAGCCCGGCAACCGTTAAACAGTTTATGTTTAAAATGGTGCCAATTCCTGTAGAGCAATAATTGCTTTTGCAGATGAGAGAACAGATTAATTATAGACAAAGTGTCTTTCTGTTCTCTACAACAGGAAGGCGCTTTTTATATTGCAGGAGAAAGATTCATAGATTGTAAAATTATTTTAAGCATCCATGAGCTAAAGTACAGAAAAATTATAGGTGATTAAAGAAAGTAGGAATAAAATGATTAAAATTAAGCAGCTCTCAAAAGTGTTTCAAACAAAGGACACAACGATCCAGGCTGTTAATGCACTTGATTTATCCATCGATAAAGGAGAAATATTTGGTGTCATTGGTTATAGTGGAGCGGGTAAAAGTACCTTTATTCGTTTAATTAATCGTCTAGAAGAGCCGACATCAGGTCATGTAACGATTAATGATCAAGAAATTACAGCTTTATCAAAAAATGCATTGCGTTTATCAAGACAAGAAATTGGGATGATCTTTCAACATTTCAATTTATTATGGTCACGCACGGTACGGGAGAATATTATGTTCCCATTAGAAATAGCTGGCATTTCAAAAGCTGAGCGATTGGAACGAGCTGATGAATTAATTCGTCTTGTTGGATTAACTGATCGAGAAGATGCTTATCCTGCTCAATTAAGTGGTGGACAGAAACAACGTGTTGGTATTGCAAGAGCTTTAGCTAATAACCCGAAAGTGCTGTTGTGCGATGAAGCGACATCGGCATTAGACCCTGAAACAACGGATTCCATTCTGTCATTACTTGTTGATATTAATAAAAAATTAGGATTAACCATTATTTTAATTACACATGAAATGCATGTGATACAGAAAATTTGTCATCGTGTTGCAGTAATGGAAGAAGGACGTGTCGTTGAGCAAGGGAATGTGATGGATGTTTTTTCTCACCCGAAACAATCGGTTACCAAAAAGTTTGTAGAACAAGTGATGGGTAAACCGAATGATGAATTGACAGATGAATCAATACTGAAACAGATCGATCAAGGGAAAATTTTACGCTTGCATTTTTTAGGTGAAACAGCAAATCAGGCTACAATTAGTCAAGTTGCGAAAAAATATAATGTTGACTTAAATATTTTGCACGGGAATGTGAAGCAAACACAGTCTGGTGCATATGGAACACTTTTTGTTCAAATAACAGGTGAAGATGAGGAAATAGAAAAAGCAATCAACTTTATTACTTCCACATCTGTTCAAGTGGAGGTGAAGTAACATGTTCAATCAACTTTTTCCAAATGTAGAATGGTCAGGTATTGTGGAAGCAATGCTTGAGACCTTTTATATGACGTTAATCGCATTAATTGGAACATTTATTTTAGGGATGGTCTTAGGATTATTCTTATATTTAACATCACCGGGTGGTATTTGGGGAAATAAAGTAATTAATATCATTGTAGCTACGATCGTTAATGTATTCCGTGCAATTCCATTTGTTATTTTAATTTTATTATTATTCCCTTTTACGGATTTCTTAATCGGAACGCTTCGTGGGCCAAATGCAGCATTACCTGCACTTATTATCGGGTCTGCCCCTTTTTATGGAAGATTAGTAGAGATTGGACTCCGAGAAGTAGATAAAGGAGTGATTGAAGCGGCGAAGTCAATGGGTGCAAAAACATCAACCATTATTTTTAAAGTGTTATTAAAGGAATCTACTCCAGCGCTAGTATCTGGTTTGACTGTTACGGCTATTGCGTTAATAGGATACACAGCAGTCGCAGGTATTATTGGTGCTGGTGGGTTAGGGGATTATGCCTATTTCTATGGTTTTTTACGGGGGTACAATGATGTAGTGTTCATGTGTACTGTGTTGATTGTTATCATTGTTTTTGTTTTTCAATTTATTGGTGATGGAATTACGAATAAATTGGACAAAAGGTAATATTAATTCTTGTTTATTACAAGAAAAATATAAAAGTCATAAGCTAAAGGGGAGAATTAAAATGAAAAAAGTATTACTTTTATTGTTTGTTGGATTATTTGCTGTCGTATTAGTTGCTTGTGGAGATGAGGGAGAAGGTTCAGACGAATCAGCAACTTCAACAATTAAAGTGGGGGCAACTAGTGTACCTCATGCCCAAATATTAGAAGAAGCAAAACCGTTGCTAACGGATAAAGGGATTGAACTAGTGATAGAAGAGTATCAAGATTATGTTTTGCCGAATAAAGATTTATCAAGCGGTGATTTAGATGCGAACTACTTTCAACACATTCCTTATTTGGAATCTCAAGTGGAAGATTTTGAATATGATTTTGTGAATTTGGGTGGTATTCACGTAGAACCAATGGCTGTCTATTCTAAAAATATCAAAAGTGTAGAAGATATTTCTAAAGGAACAGAGGTTATCATTAGTCGTTCTGTTCCAGATCATGGACGAATACTAGCTCTATTTGAGTCTGAAGGCTTAATTACTTTAGATGAAAATGTTAAAAAAGCAGAAGCAACGATTAATGACATTGTCGAAAATGAATTAGATTTAACATTTTCTCCTGATGTAGATCCAGCTGTATTACCTGAGATGTATGAAAGAGAAGAAGATGCCCTTGTGGTAATTAATACAAATTATGCCATTGAAGCTGGTTTGTCACCAGTTGATGATTCCTTATTTATTGAAGGGGGAGAATCTCCTTACGTAAATGTTATCGCAGTTCGTAGTGAAGATGAGAAAGATGAGGCACTATTAACATTGGTAGATGTACTTCAATCAGAAGAAATTCAAAACTTCATTACAGAAAAATACAATGGGGAAGTCGTTCCTGTTGGTGCCGAATAAGTAGAAAAAGCAAAAGCTAATAAACAATAGAAAATCGAACCTATTATTGCTATGTTATTGTTATTTGATTGGTTTGGATATAGATAAGCTCAAACCCCTTTGTATGGTTTGTCAGTAGTTTTGTTGCATTTTTTTATAAGTGTTACAATAATGATGTCAAATCAAGAAAGGAAGGGTTTATTTTAAACCATGGACAATTTAGCTTTAAATTACACATCTGAAATGGAAAAGGCGATGCAGCAAAATCATGGCGTTGGTTATGCTGAATACGGCCAAAATTTAGAAAAACGTTTAGAAATCGAGCGAAAAAGAGAAAAAAGCCATCGAAAATGTTTGAAGATAGTTACAGAAATGGAGCAACAAGCACACCGTTAATAAATGAATAAATTTAACAAAATCCCTCGTAACAATAACGTTATGAGGGATTTTTCGTAAAGTTTAATAAAAAGTATGTTAGTAGATTGTACAGAAATCATTTATATAGAAATTGAATTATGCTATTGTAATTACAATAACGAATTTATAAACCAATAAGTTTGAAAACCAACTTGAAGAATGGCTGAAATTGTTGATTATAGATTCGAAATAGTATAAGATTGTAATGAGAATAAACTGATAATGACTAGGATATTTATTCAGTTCCTATAAATTAAATGTTGGAGGTATCGATATGTCTGGATCAACTTTAGAAATCAAAGATCTTCATGTTGAAATTGAAGGTCAGGAAATATTAAAAGGTGTAAACCTAACAATTAAGGGTGGGGAATTCCACGCAGTAATGGGGCCAAACGGAACAGGAAAATCAACATTGGCTTCTGCAATTATGGGTCATCCTAAATACGAAGTAACAAGCGGCAGTATTTTGTTAAACGGGGAAGATGTTTTAGAAATGGAAGTAGATGAACGTGCTAAAGCTGGATTGTTTTTAGCGATGCAATATCCAAGTGAAATTAGTGGTGTAACAACTTCTGATTTTTTACGCTCTTCGATTAATGCACGTCGTGAAGAAGGCGATGAAATTCCATTGATGAAATTTATCAAAGAAATGGATCAAGCAATGGATTATTTAGAAATTGATAAAAATATGGCTCAACGTTATTTAAATGAAGGTTTTTCTGGCGGTGAGAAAAAACGTAACGAAATTCTTCAATTGATGTTATTGAAACCGGCAATTGGAATTCTAGATGAGATTGACTCAGGTCTAGATATTGATGCATTAAAAGTCGTATCTAAAGGAATCAATAAACTTCGTAATGAATCATTCGGTTGCCTAATTATTACGCACTACCAACGTTTATTAGATTATATTACACCAGACTATGTGCATGTGATGATGCAAGGACGTGTTGTGAAATCTGGTGGTCCAGAATTAGCAGAGCGCTTAGAAGCAGAAGGATATGACTGGATCAAGCAAGAATTAGGAATTAAAGAGGAAACTGTAGGAAATAACGCATAATAGTACAGTAAGGAGGGATTAGATGGCTGTGCAAACAAAATTACCATATGATGAAGCATATATAAAAGATTTTTCAACAAAACACAATGAACCGGAATGGATGCTTACATTACGTCAACAGGCTTTAGAGCGTGTTGACATGTTAGAGATGCCAAAACCGGATAAAACGAATATAACAAAATGGAATTTCACTACATTTACGCATGATGTAGCTGGAGAAGCAATCGATTCATTACAAGATCTTCCAAATGATATTAAAGTATTTGTCGATACAAAAAAAGATAATAATATCGTTATTTTGCGAAATCAGACGACAGCTTATCAACGTTTTTCGCAAGATTTATTAGAGAAAGGCGTTATCTTTACTGATATTTTCTCTGCAATAGAAAAACATCCTGATCTTGTGCAACGTTATTATATGAAAGATGCTGTTTCATTTGATGAGCATCGTTTAACGGCACTACACGCTGCATTAATGAATGGCGGTGCCTTTGTATATGTTCCTAAAAATGTAGTGATTGAAGAGCCACTTCAAGCGATATTCTGGCAAGAAGACCCTAATTTAGGATTGTTCAACCACGTTATCATTGTTGCAGAAGCGAACAGCTCATTGACATATGTGGAAAACTATATATCACACAATAAAGATGAACAAACCGTTGCAAATGTTGTAGCGGAAGTTATTGCGCACGATAATGCTTCTATTTCTTTTGGTTCAGTAGATAACTTTGCGCATGGTACGACTGTTTATATGAATCGTCGTGGTATCGCTTATCGCGATGCAAATATTGAATGGGCACTTGGTCAAATGAATGATGGTAATACAGTGTCTGAAAATATTACGCACTTAATTGGAGATCATTCCTCTTCCTATGCGAAAGCAGTTTCAGTAGGACGTGGAGATCAAACACAGAATTTCACTGCTAAAATTGTGAATTATGGAAAACAATCGAATGGACTTATTTTACAGCATGGTGTGATGAAAGACAGTGCATCTGCAATCTTTAATGGAATTGGAAAAATTGAACACGGTGGTACAAAAGCAAATGCTGAGCAAGAATCTCGTGTTTTAATGTTAAGTAAAAACGCACGTGGAGACGCAAATCCAATCCTACTAATTGATGAAGATGATGTAACTGCTGGGCACGCAGCTTCTGTTGGTAGAGTAGACCCACTTCAGTTATATTATTTGATGAGTAGAGGAATCTCTAAACAAGAGGCAGAGCGTTTAATTATTCATGGTTTCTTAGCACCTGTTGTGAATGAAATTCCAATAAAATCTGTACGCGAACAACTTACAGAAGTGATTGAGAGGAAAGTTTACTAATGGATGTAAAGGCAATCCGTTCTCAATTTCCAATTTTAAACCAAGAAATTAATGGGAATCCTTTAGTTTATCTGGATTCAACAGCTACGTCACAAAAGCCTATGTCAGTTATTGAAGCGGTAAACGCTTATTACAGATTGAATAATTCAAATGTACATCGTGGTGTTCATACGCTAGGGACACGTGCAACGGATCAGTATGAAGGAGCAAGAGAGAAGGTTCGAGCTTTTATTCATGCCCAATCAACAGAAGAAGTGATTTTTACTCGTGGTACGACTACTGCTATCAATACGATAGCTTACAGTTATGGAAATAAGAATCTCTCTCATGGTGATGAAATTGTTTTAACACCAATGGAGCATCATAGTAATATCATTCCGTGGCAGCAAGTTGCTAAAGAAACTGGAGCCACTTTGACGTATATTCCGCTACAATCGGATGGTACGATAACACTAAAAGATGTGAAAGAAACAATTACACCAAATACAAAAATTGTTGCTATGACGCATGTTTCCAATGTATTAGGGACAATTAATCCAATTAAAGAAGTTGCAGACATTGCTCACAAGAATGGTGCAATTATTGTTGTTGATGGTGCACAAGCTGTTCCTCATATGGCAGTAGATGTGCAAGCATTAAATTGTGATTTCTATGCTTTTTCAGGTCATAAAATGTGTGCACCAACTGGAATAGGTGTACTTTATGGTAAAAAAGCATTATTGGAAGAGATGGAACCAGTTGAATTCGGAGGCGAAATGATTGACTTCGTTGATTTATATGATTCGACTTGGAAGGAGCTCCCGTGGAAATTTGAAGGTGGTACACCAATTATAGCTGGTGCTATCGGCTTGGGAGCTGCCATTGATTTTCTCAATACAATTGGTATGGATAATATAACTGAGCATGAAACAGAGCTAGTTACGCATGCGATGCAACAATTAAAAACAATAGATGGAATAGAAATATACGGACCAGAAAATCGTGCAGGATTAATCACTTTTAATTTAGCAGATGTGCATCCACATGACACAGCAACTGTATTAGATGCTGAAGGTGTTGCGGTTCGAGCTGGACATCACTGTGCGCAACCATTAATGAAGTGGTTACAAGTTACTGCAACAGCAAGAGCTAGTTTCTATTTGTATAATACAACAGATGATGTTGATCGATTTATAACAGCTTTACAAAGAGCAAAGGAGTTTTTTGGTGATGTCTTTTAATAATTTAGACACTTTATATAGACAGGTAATTATGGATCACTATAAAAATCCGCGCAACCGCGGCTCTTTTGATGAAGAATCTCTAACGATTAACATGAATAATCCAACTTGTGGTGATCGCATTCAACTACATTTATTAGTAGAGGATGATATTGTAAAAGACGCTAAATTTGAAGGAGAGGGTTGTTCCATTAGCTTGTCATCTGCTTCTATGATGACACAAGCAATAAAAGGTAAATCCACCGAAGATGCGTTGCATATGTCTAAAGTTTTCTCTGAAATGATGTTAGGGAATGATGTGGACACAGAAGATATGGATTTAGGAGATATAGAGGCGTTGCAAGGTGTAGCGAAATTTCCTGCTAGAATTAAGTGTGCAACTTTATCGTGGAAAGCAATGGAAAAAGGGATAGATAAATAATTAATACAATAGGAGGGGTAGGACATGGCTAAAAAGGCACCTGAAGTTGGAGAATATAAATATGGCTTTCACGACCGTGATGTTTCTATTTTTCGTACAGAAAAAGGGCTAACAAAAAAAGTAGTCGAAGAAATTTCTCGAATGAAAGAAGAACCACAATGGATGCTTGATTATCGTTTGAAAGCATTGGAGCAATTTTATAAGCAACCAATGCCACAGTGGGGTGGAGATCTTTCGGAACTTGATTTTGATGAAATCACCTATTATGTTAAGCCATCAGAGCGCTCAGAGCGTTCATGGGATGAAGTACCAGATGAAATTAAACAAACATTTGATAAATTAGGTATACCAGAAGCAGAACAAAAATATTTAGCTGGTGTATCTGCACAATATGAATCGGAAGTAGTTTATCATAATTTGAAGGAAGATTTAGAGAAGCTAGGAATTGTCTTTAAAGATACAGATACGGCATTAAAAGAAAATGAAGAATTGTTTAGACAATACTTTGGAAAAGTTATTCCAGCAACAGATAATAAATTTTCAGCATTGAATTCTGCTGTTTGGTCTGGTGGATCATTTATTTATGTTCCAAAAGGAGTAAAAACAGATACGCCGTTGCAAGCATATTTCCGAATTAACTCAGAAAATATGGGACAGTTTGAGCGTACATTAATCATTGTAGACGAAGGTGCTTCTGTTCATTATGTTGAAGGTTGTACAGCTCCTACGTATACAACGAATTCGCTGCATAGCGCGGTCGTTGAGATTTTTGTTAAGAAGGATGCCTATTGTCGTTATACAACGATTCAAAACTGGGCAAATAATGTGTATAACCTTGTGACAAAGCGTGCAACATGTGATGCCAATGCAACAATGGAGTGGGTTGATGGGAACATCGGTTCTAAGTTAACAATGAAGTACCCTTCTGTTATTTTAAAAGGAGAAGGCGCGCGTGGGATGACCTTATCGATTGCATTTGCAGGGAAAGGGCAACACCAAGATGCAGGAGCAAAAATGTATCATTTAGCACCAAATACGTCGTCAACGATTGTTTCTAAATCAATTTCCAAGCACGGTGGTAAAGTAACTTATCGTGGCATTGTCCATTTTGGGCGTAAAGCAGATGGAGCACGTTCTAACATAGAGTGTGACACATTAATCATGGATAATAAATCTACTTCAGATACGATACCTTACAATGAGATTTATAATGAAAATATTTCATTGGAGCACGAAGCAAAAGTTTCTAAAGTATCAGAAGAGCAATTGTTCTATTTAATGAGTCGTGGAATTTCTGAGGAAGAAGCAACTGAAATGATTGTAATGGGCTTCATAGAACCATTTACAAAAGAACTTCCAATGGAATACGCAGTTGAAATGAATCGTCTAATTTCTTATGAGATGGAAGGTTCAATCGGTTAATACTGAAAGCCCTTGTCACAACAACGTCTGTGACAAGGGTGTTTTTTGTTTGTGCTTAAATAAAATCAATTCATGTCTAAAGTAATATAAATTGGTTGACTAAACAAAATAAACTGAAACTAAGAAGAATTTTCCATTACTAAAAAAGAACAAGCATGGTGTTTATTGTAGAGTTTAAAAGCCAAATGATGTAACTTTATGAGAGAGGAAAATACGTGTGAATTTATACGTGCATATGATTTAACAGGATCAACTTTCGATAAATGTGTGCAGTAAAGCAAGCATGGGGATCTTAAAAAATAATCGTCCGTCAGTAGGAGAATTGACTAAGTTGTATTAATGGAAATTCTCTTCTTAACAATTTCGGATATAAATGATTAAGTTGAAATAAAATAGGAAAAAATTGAAAACAAAACTTCGAATTGGAATATAGATGTAATATAATAGAAATGACTAATAGTGATTGAACAAGTTAATCTACTCTATCTTTAGAATTTAACGAAAATAGTGATGAGTGAATGATGTGAAACTCAATATTTATCAATAGGTTGAGTGTTATTGATTGTACTTGATAAGTAGAAATTATCCAACAAGAATTGAATCCGAAATTTGTGCTAGGATGCCTAGTTGTTTTAGCTATCGTACTTAGTAATGCGATTTACGTTTTCTATAAAAAAATAAGAAAATAGAATTAAGAATAAGAACAACAAATACCTAAAGCGTTTTCAAATAACAAAGAGAATGTCACTTTTGTAAGGAAACTTTGATATAAGTAGTTTTACTTTTTTAAAGCATTTCATTTTTTTATGAAATAAAAATTAAAAGGTTAAGAAATCTAGTATTCTTGCTTTAAATATCTCCTGCTAAAACAGTTAACTGAATGGTCTTTTGGAGGTGAAATTATTGAGCAAACTGTTGTGCAATCATTTCATGTGAATTCTCTAACTTCATTGTTTCGATTTTGATTTCTTGTGTAGTTGTAATTTCTTTCTTGAAAATCATTTGCTTTTCTCTTTTCAAGAAAAATGTTATGGTATATAAAGAAAGAGTTTTTCGAAAAACGAACAACTCTATATATTATAATTTTATCAATTAGTGTGAATGAAAAGTCTCAATGTAGTTTAATTGCATATGTTAATTGCTCTTTGTTTTCGTGCTAACTTTATACCAAGTCTAATTGATATTTAATGATGAAGCTATAATGTCAAACGTTATATTAACAGGTAATTTGACTGCGTTTTATAGTTAATGATTTTTTTTAGTCATTAGTTACGAGATGGAAGGTTCAATCCGTTAATAAAAATATAGTAAGAAGTTGAGTCCGATGATTATCGGGCTCTTTTCTTTAAATTATAAATAGATAATCGCTTTCAAAAGAAAGGATGCTAAAATATAATGAGAAGTAGCGAATATCAGTGAATAAGAAACAGTGGAACCTACTAAAGGGGTATGAACAAATGGAAGAACAGTTATTTTTGTATTATACAAGTGATTTACATAGCCATTTTGAAAATTGGCCTAAAATTGTTTCTTTTATAAAAGAAAAACGAGCAAAACATTTAAAAGAAAAGCAACATATGCTCTTATTAGATAATGGAGATCACCTAGATCGTGTACATCCGATGTCTGAAGCCCTATTAGGACAAGGAAATGTATCTTTATTAAATCAAGCGAATTATGATGTCGTAACATTAGGGAATAATGAAGGGATTACACTAAACCATGACAGCTTGTATCAACTATATGATGAAGCGGATTTTTCAATTGTTTGTGCAAATTTACATAGTAGTGATGGGGATAACCCTGATTGGCTCCGTGCAACAACTTATAGAGAAACGGGTTCAGGTTTAACAATAGGCATCATCGGTCTAACTGCCCCTTTCTATGCTTTTTATGAACCACTTCGTTGGACAGTAGAAGATCCATATGAGGCATTAGAACGAGAAATAGAACAATTAACAAAGCAAGCAGATATTATTATATTATTATCTCATCTTGGTATAAATGATGATGAACAAATAGCAAAAAATTACCCAATGATAGATGTAATTGTTGGTGGACATACCCATCATTTGTTTCGAAATGGAAAAGAAGTGAATCAATCGATTTTAACTGCAGCTGGAAAATTTGGTCACTTTGTCGGAGAGGTAATTCTAACCTGGGACCATACCCAAAAGAAATTAGTTAATAAGCAAGCATATGCAACACAAATTGATCACTTGTCAGATGATAAGGAATCGGCTCAATTAATCCAAGAGCAAACAATACGTTCGAATCAGTTGTTGGATCAACGAATAGCTAATCTGCAGCATCCACTAGAAGTAGAATGGTACCGAATAACTATGATTTTACAACGATTAACAGATACATTACTCGATTGGACCAAAGCTGATTTTGCTATGTTAAATGCAGGGTTATTACTAGAGTCACTTCCAGCTGGTGAAGTGAACTATGCTACTGTTCATCGAATTTGTCCACATCCGATTAACCCGTGCGTTGTTCAATTAACTGGTAAGGAATTAATAGAAGTTATTCGTGGTGTTTTAACTAAAACGTTTATGGAATTAAAAGTTGAAGGTTATGGATTTCGTGGTGAGGTAATTGGAAAAATGACATTTGCTGGATTAGAACTTGATTCCAAGATAGATATAGAAGGAAATGAAGTGTTGAAAACTGTCACCTGTAATCAAAAGCCGTTAGATATGAACCGAACCTATAGTTTAGCACTAGCAGATATGTTTACGTTCGGACAATTATTACCTGAAATTGCTCGATCAACCTCGAAGGAATTTTTTGTGCCTGAATTTATGCGCGATTTACTTGTACAAACTTTAATGAAATATGCCGGTAATGATTAAAAAGTCACAGATTATATAAAAATAATGTAGATTATTGTTTGAAAATTTGATACTATTTGTGGTAGTTGAGTTAGATTATTGCTTTTAGTTAGGAGAGCGTTATGAGATTAGTTGCTACGAGGTCCATTAAAGAGGGTTCAGAATTAGCTAAACCAATATTTAATGATAAAGGCAAAGTGCTGATTCAAAAGAATATGAAATTGACAAGTGGAATGGTCTATCGCTTACGAGAACTAGGTATTACCTATGTGTATATAAAAGATGAAATGACTGAAGATATTTTAGTTCCTTCACCGATTTCGGAAGAACTACGTATCGAAGCGGTACAAACAGTGAAACAATCATTTGCAACGTATCAAGATATGGATCTAGGAAATAAGTTGCATTTGATAGATAAAACGAATGAGAACATGTCAAAAGTTGTTGATTCGATGATCGATCAGTTAAGAGATGATCAAGAAGTGTTAACTGTTATGTCTCATATATTAATTAGTGATGATTACTTATTCTCTCATTCTGTTAACGTAACGATGTATGCTTTAGCCCTTGCAACAGAATTGAAACTACCTGCTAAACAAATCCATCAATTAGGCCTAGGTGCGATGCTACATGATGTTGGTAAAATGTTTATTTCAGAGGAAATATTAAATAAAACTGGAAAATTAAATGATAAAGAATTTGAAATGATTAAATCACATACGGAAAAAGGATTTAACTATTTGCGACAATCCACAGCACTCCCGTTATTAGTAGCACATTGTGCGTATCAGCATCATGAACGTTTAGATGGTTCGGGTTATCCAAGGGGAATTAAAGAAAAAGATATTCATCCGTTTGGAAAAATATTAGCAGTCGCTGATGTGTTTGATGCTGTTACAAGTAACCGCATTTATCGTGATGCGATGCTTCCTCATGAAGGGCTGGAAATATTGTATGCAGGAAGTGGCTCACTTTACGATCAAGAAATTGTTCGTACGTTTAAAAATACAATTGCCGTTTTTCCAAATGGATCGACTATTCGTTTGAATGATAATCGTATTGCGATAGTAGTTAAACAAAATCATCTTATGTATGAAAGACCGATTGTTCGTGTAATTAAAGAGCAAGAACAAAATATTACTCCTTATGATATTGATTTGTCTAAGGAACTTAATCTAACAGTGATTGATTACGCAATTTAGATTAAACAAAAGATGTCTACCCTCTAATATAGCGCATATGCTCTAATAGGGGGGATTTTTGTGTGGAAAAAAACACGGGTAAAACGTCAGCGAAAACCACCTGCTACTCGTCAGTTGCTTTTTTTAACGGCTGTACTGTTCGTAGTGCTCACTTCAATTAGTCTGATAATTGTAAATAAAGGTATTAAACCAGTTTTATTAGACATTGCTGAAACAAAAAATAAACAATATGCAAATATGGCGATGGGCATTGCAGTGAATAAAAAATTGAATGAAGATTTGCAAGTAGAAGATTTAATTGAGTTTCAATATGGTGATGACGGACAAGTGGTTAGTTACAAAATTAACGCAGCAATGGAAAATCGTGTGCAGCGGAATATTCAATATCGGGTAGAAAATTTCATTCATCAATTAGAGCAAGGGGTTGTTCCAGATACGAGTGCTCCATTAGATGTTGATATCGAACAACAAGAACAATCAACGTCAGAAACGATCCAACAAAAATCGAATTTGATTGAGATCCCTCTGGGCCAAGTATTAAACCTTCCGTTACTGGCAAATTTAGGTCCGAAGATACCAGTTAATCTTGAACTAGTGGGGTATGTTAGTACTGAAGTAGAGACGAAGGTAACGGGTGTTAAAATTAATAGTATACACATTGAGCCAACCGTACATATTGAAGTTGAAATAAGAACGATTATTCCTTTTGGTACGAAGACGGCTCACATAAAGCAAGAAATCCCAATTGGTAGTGGTGGATATAATGGTGAGGTGCCACAATTTTATAATAATAATGGTGATGTAGATCCAAATTTATCTATTCCAGTAGACCCCTTGCAATAATCATGCTAAATTGGTAGAATATTGAGAGGAAAAAAGAATTAAAAACCTTATCAGATCGATGAGATAGAGGCGCAATATAAAATGAGTAAACTATTGGAGTTGACAACGAAGATGATAGTTAAAAGGATTATATTGCCGAAGTGGGTTATTGCATTTGTCAGTGCTTCCTTACTGGTATATTTTTGAATAAAAGATATACTGTCATGTCTTTCACGTGATGAACTGTTGATCGAATCAAAGATAATTTATTGAACTATCATTTGTTGTAAATTATGCAAAAACAGTAATAGGTTTATTTCTATTACTGTTTTTTTTGATGCCTGAAAACAGTGCAAAAAGAGAAATTCTTTAATTTAATTTGAGGAGGTAATGATGTGGAGGGAACAATTTATTCATTAATCCCTGCTGTTCTAATGCTCGTGCTTGTACTTTTAACAAGAAAAATTTTATTATCATTAGGTACTGGTATTGTTGTGGGGGCCCTTTTATTACATCAATTTAATATAATAGATAGCTTCGAACAAATTTGGCTTGTTTTTCGTGATATTTTTTATGTCATTGGTGAGGGATGGAATCTAAGTAAAATATATTTGCTCGCATTTTTATTGTTATTAGGCATTACAACCGCATTTATGACAGCATCCGGTGGGAATAAAGCGTTTGGAGAATGGGCAATACGTCGTGTGAAAACAAGGAAAGGGGCGCAATTGATTCCATCTGTATTAGGTATTCTAATCTTTATCGATGACTATTTTAATAGTTTGGCAGTAGGACAAGTAGCACGTCCGGTGACTGATCGATTTAAAGTATCTCGAGCGAAATTGGCTTATATCATTGATTCAACCTCAGCACCAATTACGGTTATTACGCCAATATCGAGTTGGGGAGCATTTATTATTGGTACATTAGGTTCTATTTTTGCAGCAGCGGGAATAACGGAATATCAACCGCTAGAAGCATTTGTTCGAATGATTCCGCTAAACTTTTATGCTTTTGCAGCTATCTTATCTGTTTTTATTGTTGCTATATTTAATTTTAATTTTGGTTTAATGCGAAAACATGAAGATAAAGCAATGGCTACTGGAGAATTATTTGATACGTCGAAAGAAAATGTTGCTGGTGATTTAAAATCGAAGTTAACTCCGAATAAAGATGGGAAGATACGTCATTTGTTACTTCCTATAGGCATACTCGTACTAATAACAGTTATTTCAATGCTTATAACTGGTTATTTAGGAACAGAAGGACAAGTAACTATTTTCACTTTATTTGCAAATACAAATGTAAATTTATCTTTATTTGCAGGAGGATTAGCGACTGTATTCGTTTCGTTATTTCTAAGTCTAAAGCAAGGTTCTTCCACATCCACGACGATTTTAATTTTTAAAGAGGGTATTAAATCGATGCTCCCAGCTATATATATTTTAATTCTTGCGTGGATGATCGGATCGATTATTAATTTAATTGGTACTGGAGATTATTTAGCTGAGGTTGTTGAGCGTCTATCTTTCAATGCGAATTATTTACCTATATTATTATTTATCGTTGCTGGTTTTATGGCTTTATCTACAGGAACATCGTGGGGCACATTTGGTATTATGTTACCTATAGCAGCCCAAATTGCAATTGCCTATGATATTGATTTAGTATTACCTGCAATGTCTGCTGTTTTAGCAGGGTCTGTTTTTGGCGATCATTGTTCACCAATTTCCGATACATCGATTCTTTCATCAACAGGGGCGGGTTCAAACCACATTGATCATGTATTAACACAGATACCATATGCCTTTATGAGTGCTTTGGCAGCTGGAGTAGGCTATCTTGTTTATGGTTTTACACAACAAACCTTTGTTTCGCTAATAGCTACTATCATTGTTATTGTTCTCCTCTTGTTCATACTAGGCTCGATTGTTAACAAGAAACGAGCGTAAAAAAAGAGTTGTCCGAAATATTACGGACAACTCTTTTTTTGGTGAAAACAGCATATACACAAAATAGTCATAATTTTCTTTTTGACATGTGTAAGTAGTCTCGCTATAATCAATAAATATCAGAAAAAAATAAAAATTTAAAACATTCTACATTGTTTTATTTTCAGAAAATTTGAATAGTTGAAGAGGGGGAATTATACATGGAAAATCGTTCACAATGGGGAACACGTTTAGGTTTCTTACTTGCAGCGATGGGATCGGCGATTGGGCTAGGAAATATTTGGCGTTTTCCAGCTACTGCTTATGAAAATGGTGGAGGTGCATTTTTTCTCCCGTATTTATTTGCATTAATAACAGCAGGGATACCGCTTTTAATAATGGAGTATACGATTGGTCACAAGTATCGTAGTTCAGCACCTCGGGCTTTTAGGCGGATAAGTAAAGGGATGGAATGGGTTGGTTGGTGGCAGATTGCTATTTCTTTTATCATTTCAACCTATTATCCAATTATTGTTGCTTGGGCAGCAATGTATGCTTATTTTTCTTTCAGTCAACGTTGGGGTGATGATCCTACCGCATTTTTCGTAGGTGATTTTTTACAAGTTTCTGAAGCTGGTACATTCGGCTCTATGGTTCCATCTGTTTTGTTTCCATTATTAGCAATATGGGTGATTGTTTTTATTATTCTCGGATTTGGCGTAAAAAAAGGGATTGAAGCAGCAAACAAAATTTTTATTCCATTATTGGCAATTATATTTATCATTATTGTTATACGTGCTGTAACACTTCCAGGAGCAGTAGAAGGTTTAGAGGCATTCTTTGCACCTGATTGGTCTTCTATTATGGATGGATCAGTATGGGTATCGGCTTACGGTCAAATATTCTACAGCTTGTCGATTGCATTTGCGATTATGATTACTTATTCTTCTTATTTACCTAAAAAATCTGATATTACAAACAACGCATTTATTACTGGCCTAGCAAATTCATCTTTCGAGTTACTTGCTGGTATTGGTGTTTTTGCGGCTTTAGGATTTATGGCATCACAAACAGATCAAGCAATTGCTGATGTTGCTACAACTGGTGTAGGTCTTGCATTTATGGTTTTTCCTGAAATTATTAGTCAGATGCCTGCCTCAGGATTGTTTGGTGTGTTATTCTTTGCCTCTTTACTATTAGCGGGATTATCTTCATTGATATCTATTTCAGAAACGTATATTGCAGGTATACAAGAAAAATTTAATGTGTCACGTGGTGTCGCTGTTACAATTGGTGGAGGACTTGCCGCGCTTGTATCATTACTTTATGCAAATCAAGGTGGATTAAATCTATTAGATACAGTTGATTATTTTATTAATAATTATGGTGTTGCTTTAGCTGGATTGTTTGAAGTGGTAGCCATTGCTTGGTTTGCTAGGTCACTTAAGGACTTACAACGTTATGCGAATGATGTTTCCGATATTAAGTTAGGATCTTGGTGGAGATTTTGTCTTTCTGTCATTACGCCAATTGTTTTAGGGTATATGATGTTACAGAATTTAAGCACGGATCTAGAAATTAATTATGCTGGTTACCCATATAAGTTTTTATTTCGCTTTGGTTGGATGGTTGCTTTAGGTGCAATATTTATTGGTCCATTAATGACAATCAAAAAATGGCCTAACAAACAAGACAATAAGTAAATGAAAGGATGAGTGAAACATGTCAGTTTCAGCAATTGCAATGTTTATCATAGGGGCGGTTGTTATTTGGGGTGGATTAGCTGCTAGCATAACCTATGCGATAATTAAATCAAAATAAATTGATTAGAGACTGGGAAACGTAGATCAACAACGTTTGTCCCAGTCTTTTCTATTTGTTTCTTGCTTGCTGCTCCCACCTTTTTAAGTGTGGATAAGGGTCAAAAGCCCATTCACTATATCCGTTGTCTTTATACATGCCGTAATGCAAATGTGGAGGGAATTTTCCCGAAGTTCCAGGTGGACCATAGCCAGATGAACCAACAGAACCTATTACATCACCTGGCTTAATTACATCACCAACAGCTAACCCATCTGTAAAGCCATTCAAATGTGCATAATAATGATACGTATTATAGATATCACGGATACCGATTCGCCAACCACCAAATCGGTTCCAACCTACAATTTCAACAATCCCATATCTACTAGCTTTTACAGGTGTCCCATAACTTGCGAAAATATCTGTTCCTTCATGAATCCTCCTACCACCAAACCCTCGTGCATCTCCCCATGTGCTACGGTAAGTATAGTTATATTGTAATGGAATTGGAAAATCACTATCGTCGAGATTAATTGTGCCAAAAGTATTGTATACAAGAGCGATTTGCTCAATAGATTTTACAGTAAGTGCACGGTTATAGTAATTCCATAATGCAATGTTAATATCTTGTTTCGATGTTCCATAACGTGCAATCCATTTGGCCATGCTGTAAAGCACATCTTCATCATTAGTCCGTTCAACAAGTCCATCACCATCTCCGTCTTGCCCAATTCCTTCATTGACACTTATTATTTCGGCGTTTGAAAGATGATCAGGATTAGTGACGCCAAACCAAAGTGTTTCTGGAATGTCAATAGAAATTAAGTTGTTCTCAGATTTGTCTTTTTTAATATTGGATTCATATTGATTAATTGCAGCTAAGTAATACCAAGGTATTTGTGTTAAGGCTGCTGTTTTTTTAAATAAAGCTAATTTAGCTGCAATAGCTTCTGACTCTTTATCATTAGCTATTACCTGGGAAATAAAAAAAGGAAAAATGATACAAAATATAAGTAATGTTTTCTTTAACATGGTTCCGACCTCCTTGCACAATTAACATATATGTTAGTATGTGCAAGAATAAAAAAACAATAAATGGTAAAATAATCCGATAATATTCATTGTTTTAATATACAACTTTACTTATTCATCTAGTTTTTTTTATCTAAATTATGATAAACTAATTGAACATACATCTTTATTATTTGCTCATTTGATGCTTTAAAGGAGAAGAGTAGTATATGATTGAAGTGCAAGGAAGAACATACGAAATAATTGAAGAAAGCAAATCAGGTTTTGATGAGAAAGCGTTTGAAGAACGATATAGTGATATTTTAACAAAGTACGATTTTATTGTAGGCGATTGGGGATATGAACAACTCCGGTTAAAAGGATTTTATGATGATCAAAGTCCCAAAGCGACTTTTGATACGAAATTTAGTACAGTAGAAGACTATTTATATGAGTACTGTAACTTTGGTTGTGCGTATTTTATAGCGAAACGCATCGATAAATAATCGGTGTGTTTTAATTTTTTTAGAACATTCAAAAAATGCTGTTATATTGATTTGAAAAATAGGTTATATTTCAGTGAATAGTTGCTTTTTTATTATGTCTTTCTACTAATTTTAAATGATTGATCAGCATAACAGAGGATCTATGTCACCACTGTACTAATTTAACTACATTATAATTGACATTGAAAATCATTATCAATTATAATGTTGTAGAACAATATGTGAATACTTATTGGGAAAGGCAATGAAATAAGTGAAGCAACCTATGCTTTGTTTTCATATAGATGAAAAGAAAATAAACAAATATATTTACAAATGTTTCGGTTATTTTTTTCAAAAAAAGTGTGTTTCATTTTATGAGTTTTTTGTGAAGAAAAGAATAAATAAGTGCATCAAAGGGAGGGTTCAATATGAAAAGTATAATCATTTTATATGCAAGCATGACTGGAAATACAGAAGAAATAGCTGAGATCATCGAGTCACATATTGAAAAACAAGGAATAAAAGTGGAACGATATCAAATTGGTTTTGATGCGTTTGAAATAGATCAGTTGTTTGATACGGATGGTGTACTAATTGGTACATATACAGATGGTGATGGTGATCTTCCATTTGAAGCAGAGGATTTATATGATGAATTGGAACAACTTGATTTAACTGGGATAACGTTTGGTCTATTCGGTTCTTGTGACTCCATGTATACTTATTACGGTGGTGCAATTGATTCGTTCGCAAAATTAGTGCAAGAACGAAAGGGTAACCTAGTAGTTTCTCCGTTAAAAATTGAGCTCTCGCCAGAAATTGAAGATATTAAAACTTGCGAATCGTTTGCAGAGGCATTTATTGAAAATAGTATGAAGTAAAAAGAAACAGGTATACATTAATAACCTGTTTCTTTTTATCCAAATGTTTATTCTTCATCTAAATCTTCATCCTCTGCGACACTATGTGCTAGACGACTAGAAGCAGCTGCGGCAATAGCTCCTACTATATCATCCAAGAAAGTATGACATTGCCCAGTTGATTTATCATTTAATTTCTTTAAAATACCTGGTTTTTGCTTATCAATGTATCCATAGTTTGTAAACCCAATGGAACCATAAACATTGACTATAGAAAAAGCAATGATTTCATCAACACCATATAAGCTTTCATCTACTTCAATGGTTTCTTGTAATGGTGAAGCAAGCTGCTTCTTTTCTGCAAGAATATCCAATTGAATTCCAGTCAAAATGGCATTTTGTACTTCACGCTTACCTAACACTTTTTCCACATTGTACATACAATTCTCCATTGTTAAATCGTCATGATATTTACTTTGCAAATAGTAAACGAGCTCACCAATATCCTCAATGGTTACACCACGTTCATATAGCCAATCTCTTGCTTTTTGTTCTAATGCTGTTCGTGATCTTTGTTTCATCATAATATTATCCCACCATCCATTTACAAACTTTTACCTTTACTATACCCTTCTACAGTTAATTCAAACAAATAGAAACGGTTCTTTTCTAAAGAGTTGATACGTAAAGTATACCATCAGAAAGGAGCGTGTATAATGGATATTATACATCAATATGTACCATATTTTAATGGGGATTTAGTAAAAGTTGGTGATCGACAGGCTTATTATGTTGAAGGATACTACTATTTCATTATTCCTACTGATGACATAGAGCATGTTCACATGGAACAAAGTTGGTTTGCGAATCATTTAATTGAACAAGATTATTTAAGGATTGCAAAACCAATAAAAAATATACAAGGGGTATATATTTCTGAAGAAAATGATCAAAATTATATCGCATTACAAGCAATGAAGCACCCTTATGAAACGCTAGATACACCGACTAGATTGGCCACATTTCATTCTATAGGAAAAAATTATGCTTACTTACCAAGCTATGCTAACGCTTATGGTGAGTGGCAGAACCTATGGGAGCAAAAAATCAAGTTATATGAAGCATATTATCAATCACAACTACAAGTTCGACCTGTTACGCGATATCAGCGGTTACTTGTTGATACATTTCCATATATAATAGGCGTAACAGAAAATGCGATTCAATATTTAAACGAATCAAATCTAGAAACAAGATTTACTTTATCTGATCAAGGATGTATTGCATTTAAACGCTATACGAATCAATTGGAACAGCCGTTTATACTTTCCAATCAATTTATATACGATCATCCTGTTAGAGATGTAGCAGAATATATACGACCGTACTTTCTAAAAAAAGATGGTCATAAAGAAGTTGTTCACTTTTTGGAAAAATATGAAGATATAGCTCCTTTATCCATATTTAGCTGGCGTTTGTTGTATGCTCGTCTGATTCTCCCCATTCATTTATTTGATTTTATTGATCAGGCAATCGAAGAATCAAATAGCGAAGAAACGTACTTTGCTTACCGAAAATTATTAGATAATCAACACAACTATGAAACACATCTTAAATCATTTTTTCAAAATAATAGAATAGATCCTTTTAAGAATCAAATATATGAATTAGATTGGTAATTTTATTTTTTCAGAAATTTTAGGTAATTGCTTCTTGAATAAGTGACACAGGGAAGGTATAATGTCCACTATAGATAAACAAATGTGTTTTTAAAGAAAACAGGGGGAGGCGTTCTTTGTGGAAAAAATTCATGTCGGTTTATGTGGTCTAGGAACAGTTGGAACGGGTGTAGTTAAGATTCTACAAGACCATAAAGAACATATTAAGCATAAGCTTGGTTGCGAAATAGAGATTACTAAAGTGCTTGTGAACAATATGGAGAAAAAACGAGATGTTGTTATTAAACGAGATTGGTTAACGAGTGATCCAAAAGAACTGGTCGATCACAGAAATATTGACGTCATTATTGAAGTAATGGGCGGTATTGAAGATACGAATAAATTATTAGAACGAGCATTAGAGAATAAAAAACATATTGTCACAGCTAACAAAGACCTTATGGCTGTACATGGACAAAAGTTGTTACGATTAGCTAAGAAAAACAACTGCGATATTCTTTATGATGCGAGTGTAGCAGGTGGAATACCTATTCTTCGTTCATTATCAGATGGATTGGCATCTGACCATATTCAAAAAATAATGGGTATTGTCAATGGGACAACAAACTATATGATGACTAAAATGTCTGATGAAGGACTTGCTTATGAAGAAGTATTAAAAGAAGCGCAAGACTTAGGTTTTGCTGAAGCAGACCCATCTGCTGATGTAGACGGATTAGATGCGGCAAGAAAGATGACATTGCTTGCAAATTTAGCTTTTAAAATGGAACTTCATTTAGAAGATGTCGATGTTTCAGGTATACGAAATATTACGCAAGAAGATATTAGTTTCGCTGACAGCCTTGGATATACGATTAAATTAATTGGGATTGCTTCAATGAGTGATGGAAAGGCAGAGGTTACTGTAGAGCCGACTTTATTGCCTAAAGATCACCCTTTAGCACTAGTGAAAAATGAATTTAATGCGGTATATGTATACGGTGAAGCGGTTGGAGAAACGATGTTTTATGGACCTGGTGCCGGCAGCTTACCAACAGCGACAGCAGTAGTATCAGATTTAATGGAAGTGGTTAAAAATATCAGATTAGGAATTAGTGGTAATGCACATGTCGATCCACAATTCGATCGTCAATTAAAAGAAGACAAAGAAAAATATTCGCGTCATTTTATTCGCTTAGATGTAGATGATCAGGCTGGTGCATTTCAAGAAATAACGAATGTATTCTCTGATCATGAGGTTAGTTTTGCGAAAATTCTTCAATTACCGGGTGATCAAGAGAAAACGGCAGAAATTGTAATGGTTACACACAAAATTAGTAGAGAGCAATTATTAAAGAGTATGGCAAAATTAGAAGGATTAGGTGTTGTTAAACGTTTAATTAGCCATTATCGAGTAGATGGGGAGGAATAAAAAATGGCTTGGGAAGGATTATTAAAACATTATCAATCACATTTACCTGTAGGAAAAGAGACACCATTACTTACATTACATGAAGGTAATACACCATTAATTAAGCTAGAAAATCTATCCGAAAAATAT
Organism: Paraliobacillus sp. JSM ZJ581; assembly: GCF_044383835.1. Classification (NCBI taxonomy): domain Bacteria; kingdom Bacillati; phylum Bacillota; class Bacilli; order Caryophanales; family Bacillaceae; genus Paraliobacillus; species Paraliobacillus sp. JSM ZJ581. The sequence goes on along the minus strand of NZ_JBISEP010000015.1, from coordinate 2,148 downwards.
GATGTAGAAGCATATGCCAAGGTAGAAGGAATTAATCCAACTGGCTCGTTTAAAGACCGTGGAATGGTAATGGCGATGGCTAAAGCAATTGAAGATGGTACAAAAGCAGTTATTTGTGCATCAACAGGAAATACATCTGCATCAGCAGCTGCATATGCTGCACGTGCAGGTTTACGTTGTATCATTGTTATTCCTGAAGGTAAAATTGCACAAGGAAAATTAGCGCAAGCAGTCATGTATGGTGCTGAAATCTATTCGATTCAAGGAAATTTTGATGATGCATTACGCATTGTTCGCAAATTGGGTGAACAAGATGGAATTACTTTAGTGAACTCTGTCAATCCACATCGAATCGAAGGACAGAAAACAGCAGCCTTTGAAATATGTGACGTATTAGGTAGCGCGCCTGAGTATTTGTTTATTCCAGTAGGTAATGCGGGAAATATTACTGCTTATTGGAAAGGATTTAAGGAGTATCATGAACAAAAACATACTGGCTCACCTAAAATGATGGGGTATGAAGCGAGTGGTGCAGCTGCGATTGTACATGATCGTGTATTTGAAAATCCTGAAACAATTGGTACTGCGATTCGCATTGGTAATCCAGCTAGCTGGAAACAAGCAGTGGCTGCACGTGATGAATCTGGAGGAACAATTGATGAAATAACAGATGAACAGATGATTGAAGCCTATCAATGGATGGCGGAAAATGAAGGAATATTTGCTGAGCCAGCATCTAATGCATCAGTAGCAGGTTTATTCAAAGCACTAGAACAAGGCAAAGTTAAAAAAGGATCAAAAGTAGTTTGTGTACTTACAGGTAATGGATTGAAAGATCCAAATACTGCGATTGATTATAGTGCAATAAAGCCAAAAGTCCTTCCCAATGAAGAAGAGACAGTAATGAAAGAAATCTTAGGTAGTGTATCTGTATGAGTTGGGTGATTCGTGTGCCAGCAACCACTGCAAATTTGGGGGCTGGCTTTGATTCAATCGGTGTAGCGTTAAATTTATATTTAACTTTAGAAGCTGAATTATCAGAGGAATGGGAATTCATTCCTCTCTCTGATGGAATGGATGACCTTCCGTCCGATAAAACGAATTTAATATATCAAATTGCTTTTCAAGTAGCCAATCAATTTGGGTACAATGAAGTTCCGGCATGTAGGGTGAAGATGACAAGCGATATTCCTTTAGCGAGAGGATTAGGAAGTAGTGCTACCGCTATTGTTGCTGGGATTGAACTAGCAAATGTGCTGTTAAAGCTAACTTTAACTACAGAGCAAAAATTAGAGATTGCCACAGCGGTTGAAGGGCATCCTGATAATGTTGCTCCTTCTTTACTAGGTGGGTGCGTCATTGGGCATTATGATAATGAATTAAATTGGATTCATGTTCCAATTCATGATCTGATTTTTTTAGCGATTATCCCTTCTTTTGAATTAAAAACAACCGAAGCAAGGTCTGTCCTGCCAGCAACATTTTCTTATAAGGAAAGTGTACAAGCTAGTAGTGTGGCCAATGTTAGTGTAGCTGCAATTTGTCAAGGGAACTGGGAGTTGTTGGGTGAAATGATGGAGAAGGATCGTTTCCATCAGCCTTACAGAAAAGCGTTAATTCCTCATTATGATGCATTAACGGAGCTTGTAAAAGAAGATGTTTATGGCGTATTTTTAAGCGGAGCTGGTCCAACCATGATTGCGCTGGCAAATGAAGAGATAATTAATCAAAAGCTAGAACAATGGAAAAATGCCTATCCCGCTTTTCAATGGCTAACGTTGCAAGTGGAAAATAACGGAGTAACGGTAAATGAAATATAATATCAGATTCTGTGTTAAATGTGGTGGTGTGATTTTCACTCCACCATTTCTATTTTGTGAATAATGTTTAACAGACATATTTACTAGTTTTATGTTCACAAATGTTGGATAAATCCGTTTTATCGAACATTTCAACAGATTTTCTTGCTACGAGTGAACGATAAACCCGATTTATCGAACACATCGCCTAATTTTCTGACCACGAGTGAACGATAAACCCGATTTATCGAACACATCGCCCAATTTTCTGACTACGAGTGAACGATAAACCCGATTTATCGAACACATCGCCTAATTTTCTGACCACGAGTGAACGATAAACCCGATT
>NZ_JBISEP010000014.1:0-65651 GCF_044383835.1 Paraliobacillus sp. JSM ZJ581 | reverse complement strand
ACGAACACTTGCATTGAAAAAAAGTACATGAGTGATCAAAAAACTGAATTTAACGAACACTTGCATTGAAAAAAAGTGCATGAGTGATCAAAAAACAGGATTTATCGAACACTTAGATTCCAAAATTGAATACAAGTGTACATTAAATTATATTTATCGTAGTTTTATAAAAATAAATATATCTGTTAAACAGTATTTATCAATCATTCTTACTAGAAACGCATTGAATGTGGTTGAAAATGACATATGTTTTCACAGCCGTAACCAAAAAAACGTATTTACCGTCCTCGTTTTTCAAAACATACATACGTTTGAAAAGTACATCATTTCTGTAGCTTGAAAGATGGAGAATATAAATAGTATTCTATTAGGTAGAGGTGTTAGAACAATGAAACAATTACAAAATAAACTTCAATCAATGGATGGGAAAGGGTACAAAGCATATAAGTCTATTCAAGGTCGATATTCCTTTCACCGTTATGAACTACATGTGGATTATGTACAAGGAGACCCTTTTGCAGCCCCATCAAAAATAAGAATGATTATACCAAATGCATATCGTAATATTTATCCAGAATATAAACAGAATCAACATAGAAAAACTTATGTTGAAGACCTTATTGCTAGATATGTTGCAAAAGCAATTGATGCTGATAAATCTTTAATAAAAGGATCAGGGAAAAGTGGTTTGATCCATATTGATACACCAGGGCAAGAAATAATTGATCGGACAGCTGTGCAAATTGACGATGCACATGTAACGATATGTTTGTCTATTGGACTACCTGCTTTTGGGAGAAAAATAAATAGGAAAGATGCTCAAAAGTTATTCTTTAATGCCATTCCGTCGATTTTATCAGAATCTATCTTTACTATTTCAGACCAAGCAATCGACGAAGTGGTAAAGCTTTCTGACCAACATCAAGCAATACGTAAAGTAATGAAGCAAAACCAATGGGTTGCTTTTATTGCTGATGGTGCAATTTTACCAAGAGCTAGTGGAATTAGTAATAAACCTTTACACAATACTGTTCCATTCGAAAGTCCAAAAGAAAATAAAGTTTCTATTGAAATTCCACATTGTGACACTCCGATTACGGGCATGGCTATACCGACAGGCATAACCTTAATTGTTGGTGGTGGTTATCATGGTAAAAGCACACTATTATCTGCTGTAGAACGAGGAGTCTATCATCATATTAAAGGTGATGGGAGAGAATTTGTACTTACAGATCCAGGTGCAGTGAAGATACGCGCGGAAGATGGTAGAAAAGTAACGGGAGTAAATATATCTCCATTCATTACTGATCTCCCTCAAAAACAAGATACGAAACAATTCTCAACCGAAAATGCAAGTGGTAGTACTTCACAAGCGGCAAATGTGATAGAAGCAATTGAAGCAGGAGCTAGTACATTATTAATTGATGAAGATACAAGTGCGACAAACTTCATGATACGTGATCAACGGATGCAAGCACTTGTTCATGACGACAAAGAGCCAATCACACCATTTATCGATAGAATAGAACAAATGAAGAAGGAATTATCGATCTCAACTTTACTTGTAATGGGAGGTTCTGGTGATTATTTTGATGTTGCAGATCAGGTTATTATGTTAGATCATTATTATGTCTATAATGTAACTAGTCGGGCAAAACAAATCGCTCAAACATATCCTGTGAAAAGAATTGAAACAAATAATCAATTATTCGGTTCAGTGTCACAACGAATATTCTCACCTAGAACTTTACAAACGAAAAAAGGGAATAAAACAAACGTTCAAGCAAAAGGCTTACGTACAGTGATAATGGGTGTAACAGATATTGATTTAACAAATATAGAGCAACTAGTTGATGTGTCACAAACAAACATGATTGCTGAAATCATTCAATTTTTAGATGAAAAGAACGAATTAACAAAAGAAAAAACAATACAGCAGTTACTTGATGAGATAGAAGAAATGATGGATAGCAAAGGGTTAGCAGCATTTTCCTCTTTTCCAAATCAACATCCTGGTGATCTAGCACGTCTGCGTCGGTTTGAGATTGCAGCTGCCTTAAACCGAATTCGAACGGCTCAAGTGAAACATCAAATGAAATGAGGTGATTTTTATGGCTTATCAAACATTAAAAGATGAAATCATTACCTATAGTAAATCAATTGGTATTGATAAAATCGGTTTTGCGGCAGCAAATGAGTTTTCAGCAATGAAATCACGTTTGAAACGGCAACAGGACGACGGCTATCAATCTGGCTTTGAAAAGGGAACGATTGAAGAACGTACTGAGCCAGCGCTACATTTAGCTGATGCAGAATCTATCATTGCCATTGCTGTTGCCTATCCTTCACGAATGAAAAAACCACCTAAAAGCAGAAAAGGTTCAAGAAGGGGCAATTTTTGTCGTGCTTCATGGGGAATGGACTATCATCATGTATTAAATGAAAAACTTGATCAATTAAGCGCCTTTATCGCTACTAAAGTACCGGGATTTCAATACCGATCCATGGTGGATACAGGGGAACTATCAGATCGAGCTGTTGCAGAACGTGCAGGAATAGGATTTAGTGGAAAAAACACAATGATTATTACACCTGAATTTGGTTCTTACGTTTATTTAGGTGAGATGATCACAAATATTCCTTTTCCTCCGGATGATCCGGTAGATGATGGTTGTGGTGATTGCACGAAATGCTTAGATGCTTGTCCTACTGGAGCATTAGTTGAACCTGGACGCCTCAACGCCCAAAATTGTATTGCTTTTGTTACGCAAACAAAAGGTTTTCTTCCTGATAAATACCGAGAAATTATGGGAAATCAATTGTATGGCTTTGATACGTGCCAAGTTGTTTGCCCGAAAAATAAACATATAGATACGCATCTACATCCAGAATTGGAGCCAGAACCTGACTTAGTAAAACCAGAACTAATTCCGCTATTATCTTTGTCTAACCGAGAATTTAAAGAGAGATTTGGCTCAATGGCAGGTTCTTGGCGAGGAAAAAAACCAATTCAACGAAATGCAATCATTGCACTAGCACATTATAGAGATAAAGCAGCCATTCCTGAACTTATTCGATTAATGAAAGGAGATGCTCGTCCAGTTATTCGTGGTACGGCAGCTTGGGCAATTGGTAAAATTGGCACAACAGAAGGATATATAGCGATAAGACAAGCACAAGCCGATGAAAGGGAGGCAGACGTTCTGAATGAGATGGAAAAAGGATTAGCATTTGAAACGAAGCAAGTAAAAAAATAGTTAAAACATTTCTACCTCTATTCATGCATAAGTATCAATAGAGGAGTGAATGGCTATGTCATTAACGAAAGAGTTAACAAGATATTGGGAAAGTCAGTGTGAATCAACAAATCGTGGCAAAAGTAATTGGATCGTGCAGAAAAGGCAGTTTCATAAAAAAAGAGGAAACAATGTGCCACGGATTACAGGATTAGGTACATTGGTTCGACGTTTACAACTGGAACGCCATGAATTAAAAGTAAATTACTTATTACGTGCGACTTTTTTAGTAAAGCAGGGCTCATTTTTTTATCATGAAGAGCAGGTAAATGAACATGAGGCATTATTTTATAAAGGGAAATTTATAGAAGATAAATTGTTAAAGGCGAATGGAGACCAAGATCATATAACTTTAGAAAATAAACGCTATGATTGGATAGATACATTGAAAAATGATCGTTTTACTTACGACCGTATGGATGCTGTAAATTATGCGGAGCGATGGTGGGATGATTATAACCCAGCATATAAGCATTTTGATGTTGATTGTACCAATTTTATTTCTCAAGCATTGCATGCGGGTGGAGCACCAATGCGAGGATATCCAAGTCGATCAAAAGGTTGGTGGTATCAAAATGATATATGGTCTTATAGCTGGGCGGTTGCTCATTCCTTGCGTTGGTACTTAAGTGGTTCAACCCAAGGGCTTAGAGGAAAAGAATTAGATGACCCAACAGAACTATTACCTGGAGATGTCATTTGCTATGACTTTGAGGGAGACGGAAAATGGGATCATAATACAATCGTTGTAATGAAGGATCAAAATAAAATGCCATTAGTAAATGCACATACGAATAACAGTCGTCATCGGTATTGGAGTTATGAGGATTCTTATGCATGGACACCTGAGTGCCAGTATAAGTTTTTTCGAATTGGTGACTTATAACTTATACGATTCAGCAATAACTCAAAAAATATGCTATAATAAGCAGGTTATTATTGTCTTAGAGGTGAACAAAGTGGGAGTACATGTCGTATTATATCAACCTGAAATACCTGCCAATACTGGAAATATTGCAAGAACATGTTTAGCTACAAACGCTACATTACATCTTATTCGTCCGTTAGGTTTCTCAACCGATGATAAAATGCTACGTCGTGCAGGGTTAGATTATTGGCATGATGTGACTATTTTCTATTATGATTCTCTTGAAGAATTGTACCAAAGCTATCCAAACGGTATGTTTTATTATATTGAAAATTTTGGTGAAAAATATTATAGTGATTTTAATTTTAGCGATGCAAACCAAGAGTTATTTTTTGTTTTTGGGCGTGAAACAAATGGAATTCCAAGAAATTTACTTGAAGGGAAGAAAGACCTCTGTTTACGAATCCAAATGGCTGACAATGATAAAGTTCGTTCATTGAATTTATCTAATACTGCTGCAATAATCGTTTATGATGTATTAAGACAACAGGGATTTCCTAATATGCACTAAAAAAAGCGGGTTGTCCCCCGCTTTTTATTTAGCGTTTATTGCTTGATAACCATTATTTTTTTTCTTGAATACAATCCCGTGTTTTGGACTAAAAAGAAAAGCAAGAGCAAATAATACGCCTGTCATTGTAGCCATTGACCCAGCAATGGAAACATTGAATAAAGATGCACTTAAATAACCGAGAAGTGCTGAAATTACACCAATTACTCCACTGAGTATAATGACATGTAGAAATCGATCTGATAATAAATATGCCGTTGCACCTGGTACAATTAACATTGCCACAACTAGAATAGCACCAACGCTATTAAAAGAAGCTACAGTTGAGAAAGATACCATGGTCATTAATAAATAATGAATAAATGTTAAAGGTATACCAACTAATGCTGCAAATTGAGGGTCAAAAGTTGACATTTTTATTTGTTTATAAAATAAAGTAATCAATACCACGTTAAATATTAGTGAAAAGCCAAGCATCCAAACAGCGACAGGTCCAAAAGATTTGCCATTGATTTGTAAAGTATCCCATGGCACAAATGCAATTTCACCCATTAAGGCATGTTTTGTATCTAAATGAACTTGATCACCAATGAAGGAGATCAGTACGACACCTAAGGCAAATAATGATGTGAAAACAACACCGATAGACGCATCTGACTGTACGCCAGAATTATTTAGTAATTCAACAAAATAGGCAGTCAATAATCCAACAATTGCTGCCCCTATGAGCATTGGAATGCCATTTAAAGATTGAGTTACGAAAAACGCACCGACAATACCTAGTAAAACCGTATGGCTTATTGCATCTGCAATCATAGACATTTTTCGTAAGACAAGTAAAGAACCTGCAATACCACAAGTTAATCCAACTAAGCTTCCTGTTAAAATGATCCAAAATGTATAACTCATCGAACTTTCACCGCCTTCACTACCAATCCTTTACTTTTTCCAAGTAATAAACTAATAAAGAAAATCGCAGAAGCACTTAACACAATCATTGGGCCTGTGGGCAAATCACCAATTATCGTACTACTTAATGCTCCAGTCATTCCTGAAATACTTCCGAATATGCCACCTAGCCAAGCCATGATACTTAAATTGTCTGTCCAATATCTAGCTGCTAATGCTGGAGTAATTAGCAGGGAAGCAATTAAGACAACCCCAACCATTTGGATACCGATAACAACGATGCCAACTACCAAGGCGAGCAGTAATCCATTAAAAAATTTAACATTAATTCCAATGTTTTTTGCAAAAGAAGGATCAAAAATACTTATCTTAAATTCTTTAAAACATAATGTCGAGATGATAACTAAAACCAATGAGCTAATTGCAATTAGTTGTACATCACTACGAATAAGTGAAGCTGCTTGACCGAATATAAAAGAATCTAATCCAGCTTGATTGCTTGTGAAATTCTGTTGAATAAAGGTTAATAAGACAATCCCAAATCCGAAAAAAACAGATATGATGATTCCAATTGCAGCATCTGATTTGATTCGAGAGTGATTGACAATGATTTGAATAAGATGTGTCGCAATTAAACTAGTCAATGCTGCACCAAGTAGTAATATAGGTAATGATTTTTCTTGGAAAATCATAAAACCAATACAAACACCCGGGAGAGCAGCATGTGCCATTGCATCACTAATAAGACTTTGCTTCTTCAATAATACAAAACTACCAATCATTCCACTTGCGAAGCCAAGCAGTAAGCTCCCTGTTAATACCCAGCGAAAATTTGCACTAGTTACAAAAGAGGGGATTAAATCAAACAATTCATTCACCTCCTTGAAGCACTGTAGGAGCCTTATCTAAAAAAGAAATTTTACCACCATACGTTTTTTCTAAATTATCTAAGGTGAATACTTTTTGTGTTTCTCCATATTGAATTGGTGTTTTATTTAATAGTAAAACATGATCAAAGTAATCTGCGACGGTTTGTAGATCATGATGTACGACAAGTACTGTTTTTCCTTCATCTTTCCATTCCTTCATTAATTGAATAATTGCTTTCTCCGTTTGTGCGTCCACTCCAGCAAATGGTTCATCCATGAAATAGATACTAGCATTTTGTGCGAGTGCACGAGCCAAGAATACACGTTGTTGTTGTCCACCAGAAAGTTGGCTTATTTGACGGTTAGCAAAATCAAGCATGCCAACCTTATCTAAACATGCTTTTGCCCAATCTATTTCTTCTTTTTTCGCACGTTTAAAGAAGCCGATTTGCCGGTATCTACCCATTAATACGACATCAAGCGCATTGGTCGGAAAATCCCAGTCTACTTCACTGCGTTGAGGTACATAACCGATTAAATGCTTTTGTTCTGCATAAGGTTTACCAAAGACATCAATACTTCCTGATTTTCTAGGAATAAGTTGAAGTATAGCTTTGATTAAGGTTGATTTACCTGCTCCATTTGGCCCGACAATTCCAGTTAGTGAACCTGTTGGGATCTGAAAGGACACATCTTGGAGTGCCGGTTGTTTATCGTAAACAACTTTTATTTCTTGTACTGTTATTGCGTTCATTTAAAGAGTCCCCCTAGTTGAAAATGTTATAATGTAAAATAATAAAGTTTCAGTTTCTTTTTCAATGTATATTCATACTGAAATTTGTCTATAAATATCTCGTGTATAAATAGTATGAAGATACTTACTTAAGTGAATCAACAATTGTGTCAATGTTGTGTGTAAACATACCGATATACGTTCCTTCTTCTGTTCCTTCTTCACCCATGGCATCAGAATATAACTCTCCGCCAATAGATACTTCGTGTGCTGCTTCTTTCGCACCTTCAACGACAGCATTGATTGAACGCTCTGACACACTACTTTCGATGAAAACCCCTTTAATGTTTCTATCAACTAAAATATCAACGATTCGTTGCACATCACTTACACTATATTCTGATTCCGTACTTAATCCTTGTAGGCCAACTACTTCATACCCATAGGCTTCTCCGAAATAATTAAATGCATCATGTGCGGTTACAAGCACTCTACTTTCTTTTGGTATTTCCTCTGTTCGATCTTTTACATAATTATTTAATTCAGATAATTGATCTAAATAGTCTGTTGCATTTTTTGTATAATTATCTTTGTTTTCCACATCTAGTTCGATTAGGTGGTCACGCACAGATTCCACGGCATACTTCCAATTAGAAATATCGAACCAAACGTGTGGATCAGGAATATCCGGACTACTTGGATCACTTAATAATTGATGTTTTGGTATATTTTCTGCTACAGGGATAGTTGGCTTTTGATCTTTCATTTTTTCGAAAATTTCTCCCATTTGTCCTTCTAAAGATAAGCCATTGTAAAAAATAATATCTGAGTCATTTAGCTTTTTAATATCTCCTTGAACGGCATTGTAAAGGTGTGGATCTGTACCTGGTCCCATTAAGCTTAGAACATCAACATGTTCACCACCAACATTTTTAACAATATCTCCAATTTGAGCAATGGTAGTAACAGCTTGGATTTTTTCAGCATCTTGACTCACTTCTTTATTTGTACATGCTGCCAAACTAATTATTAGTAATATTCCTACTAAACGTACGAGATTTCTTCTAATCATATTTTCATGTCCCCTTTTTATTTTTATGCCCCCGACTAAAAAAGTTGCCTTAAGTAAAATTATATGCCTATAACTAAAAAAGTCAATCCTAAATGATAATTTTTTTCATTTATTTTTTTACTTTTCGTTTTTCTTATTATGAATAAGGTGTAATCATTTTCGTCTCAGGAACAACATAGATTAGTTGTATCTAGTTATAGGAACTTTTATTAAGGAGGACGTTTGATGGATATATTAGCGAAAGTGAAGAGATATCAAGAAGAACAGCAAAAGCTAAAATGGGAAGGCACATTCGCTGAATATTTAAAGTTATTAAAGCAACGTCCATATTTGGCACAATCAGCCCATGCGCGACTATATCGAATGATTGAAAAACGCGGTATAAAAGAAGTCGCTGGAAAGAAAATGTATGATCTTTTTGCTAATGAATTATTTGGTTTAGAAGATACTTTAGAAAGACTTGTAGAAGAATATTTTCATCCTGCGGCTAAACGACTAGACGTAAGAAAAAGAATTTTATTATTAATGGGTCCAGTAAGTGGAGGGAAATCAACAATTGTTACGTTATTAAAAAGAGGATTAGAAGCGTACACCTATACAGATGAAGGGGCCGTTTATGCGATTAAAGGATGTCCAATGCATGAAGATCCGCTTCACCTTATTCCACAAGAGCTTCGCAAAGAATTTGAAGAAGATTATGGTATTAGAATAGAGGGATCTGTCTCTCCATTAAATATGATCCGTTTAGAAGAAGAGTATGAAGGAAAGATAGAAGATGTCCGAATAGAACGAATTTTTTTCTCGGAAGATAAACGAACGGGGATTGGGACGTTTTCTCCATCTGATCCAAAATCACAAGACATTGCAGATTTAATCGGTTCAATTGATTTTTCAACAATTGCAGCGTATGGTTCTGAATCTGATCCACACGCCTATCGTTTTGACGGTGAATTAAATATAGCTAATCGTGGTCTAATGGAATTTCAGGAGCTGTTGAAAAGTGATGAGAAATTTCTTTGGCATTTATTATCATTAACTCAAGAGGGAAATTATAAAGTGGGGAGATTTGCGTTAATTTCAGCCGATGAACTAATTGTCGCACATACCAATGAATCGGAGTACCGTTCATTTATTACTAATAAGAAAAATGAAGCTTTACATTCCAGAATGATGGTTATGCCAATTCCATACAATTTAAAATTGAGTGCAGAGGAACGTATTTATCAAAAAATGATTAATGAAAGTGATATAAAAGATGTTTATATTGCTCCACACACTTTACGTATCGCAGCGATTTTTACAATTTTAACGCGATTAAAAGAATCACTAAAAGGAAACATTACATTAGTGAAAAAAATGTATTTATATGATGGCCAAACAGTAGATGGATTTAGTGAAGCAGACATTCGAGCTTTTAAAAAAGAATGTCCTGATGAGGGCATGAGTGGCATTGATCCAAGATTTGTATTTAACCGTATTTCTTCTACTATTATAAAAAAAGAAATGACGTCAATCAATCCGCTTGATGTATTACGGTCTTTAAAAGATGGTTTAGATACGCAATTATCGATGACAAAAAAACAAAAAGAGACCTATTTAAATTTAATTTCAATTGCACGAAAGGAATATGATGAAATAGTTAAAAAAGAAGTACAAAAAGCTTTTGTTTCTTCGTATGAAGCGTCTGCTAAGGCATTGATGGATCATTATTTAGATAATATCGAATCGTTTAGTAATCAAACAAAACTGCAAGATCCATTAACAGGAGAAAATATGCAACCTAATGAACGACTCATGCGCTCGATAGAAGAACAAATAGGTATTTCAGAAAATACAAAAAAAGCATTTCGAGAAGAGATACTTATTCGTATCTCAGCCTATGCACGAAAAGGGAAGGAATTCAATTATCAATCACATGAGCGGTTAAGTGAAGCTATTCAAAAGAAATTATTCGCAGATTTAAAAGATGTTGTTAAACTGACCACATCAATGAGGACACCAGATGAACAACAGCTAAAGAGGATAAACGACGTCGTTGCAACATTAATAGGTGAATATGGTTATCAGGAAACTTCAGCAAATGATCTTCTTCATTATGTTGGGAGTTTGTTAAATCGATAAAATAATTCATTCGAATTTTTTTAAAATTTCTTTAAGGTGAGAAACTACATGATAAGGAAGGGGAGTATCTATGGGGGATAATCGCTTTATTATTTCAGAAGAGGATTGGTCGATTCATTGGAAAGGTTATAGTGATCAAAAACGTCATCAAGACAAAATCAAATCAGTACTAAAAAAGAAGCTCCCCGACCTTATCAGTGAAGAGGATATGATATTGTCTAAAGGAAAAAATATCATTCGTATTCCTATTCGATTCATGAATGAATACAAAATTCGTTATAATCAAGAGAAAAATAAATACATAGGACAAGGAGATGGAAATAGTAAAGTAGGAGATGCCATAGCAAAATCTAGGTACATACATCAAGAAACTGAAACAGGCGAAGGTGCAGGTGATAAGTCGGGTAAGGATTATTATGAAGCAGAAATTTCATTTAAAGAAGTAGAAGAAGCGTTTTTGAGTCAATTAAAATTACCTAATTTAATCGAAAAGGAAAAAGATAATATTAAGACGAAGACGACTAAATTTAATGATATACGAAAAAAAGGATTACAAGGGAATATTGATAAAAAACGCACCTTGCTTGAAGCCTATCGACGAAATGCGATCCGGGGTCAATCTTCCTTTTTCCCTGTTTATCTAGAGGATATAAGGTATAAGACTTGGAATACGGTAGAAAATCCTGAATCTAAAGCAGTTGTCCTTGCAATGATGGACACGAGTGGAAGTATGGGGGATTTTGAAAAGTATATCGCACGTAGTTTTTTCTTTTGGATGACACAATTTTTGCAGTCAAATTATGAAACGGTTGAAATAGCATTCATTGCACATCATACAGAAGCAAATGTCGTTGATGAAGCGTCTTTTTTTTCAAAAGGCCAGAGCGGGGGTACGATTTGTTCTTCTGCTTATCGAAAGGCAATCGAGTTAATTGATGAAAGGTATGACCCTAATCGGTATAATATCTATACTTTTCATGTATCTGATGGTGATAATTTAATTTCTGATAATCGAAGGTGTGAGCATTTAGTTAAAGCGTTGTTGGAATATTCCAGTTTATTTGGCTATGTGGAAGTGAATCAATATCAGCGACATTCTACACTTATGCGCTTGTTTAAAGAAAGAAACGAAGCAAACTTCGATTCGTATACGATTAAGAAGAAATCAGACGTTTACTATGCAATGCAACATTTTTTCTCTGCAAAAAAACATGATATCTAAAAGTTTATCCAATATGAAACAGTGGAAACATAGATGTAAATAGGCTAACGGGATGGAGGAAATTGATGTGAAAGTGGTGATTTACGTTGCTCATGGTAGTAAGAAGGAACCAACGAATCAGCAGTTTGTTAAAGCAATAAAATCAATGATTGAAATAAATAATGCAGCTAGGAAAAAGATAGCATTTCTTGAAGCGAATCCGGCATTAGATCAAACCATAGATCAATGTAAACAAGAGGGAGCAACTCAAGTTATTGTTGTTCCTATTTTTTTATTGCCGGGTATGCATGTTACGAGAGATATACCGAATATTTTGCAACAAAAAAATCGGCAATATCCAAGTCTGTCTTTTTATTATGCACCTGCCTTTAATAAGGCAAAAGAAATAGTAGAAGATACGTATAACCGAATTAAAAATACGCAAGCTCTACGTACCGGTTATCAACAACAAGCAGTATTAGTCATCTCCCATGGTAGCAAAAATACGCAAGCTTCACATATCTTTCAAGATTTTTGCAAAGCACTCGCGCACAAATTAGCTAATATACCTGTTTATCAAGCATATTTAAAATCTACAACACCTACAATTGAGGAACAGATCAAAAAATTACAAGAACAAAACGATGCAACGATTATTGTCGTGCCACACTTTTTTGCAATGACGATGTTTCCGAAGATTATTGAGAATAAAATAATAGATATGACATCAAAACAATTGGTCTTTGTAAAAGGAATAGCGTTTAATAATACGATGAAACAATTAATGGGCAAGCAGATAGAATTGGCTAAAAAAATTGATTAATCAGCTTTTTACTTCATATACGAGCTTCGAAGCATTTTTTTAAAATATTTAAAAATGAAGTAGAAATATGGACTGCAACAAATTGTTTCTTTAATTATAAATGTATAACGTAAAGACATTTCTGTCGTTCTGCCGACAGAAATGTCTTTTTTTGAAACGAATGGTTTAATAAAATCGTCTATGATGTATACATAATTAGAAACATAGCCTAAGTTTGATAGGAGGTACATAGGTGAAACGATACAAATTATTCGTTATCTTTACCATATTAGTAGTAATCGGTTGTGCCCAACAACTGAACCCTCCAGAAGGTTTTTATAGTTATGATCATTCTGAAGTTAATGCTTTGCTCAATCAATTGAAATTTGATCCGGAAATGCCAACATTTTTGCCAATGAAAGTAGTATTTATTGTAACGGATCATTTCGTATTAGAGGGGACTAAACAAGAAGCGATCGATGTTAGTTTTTATTCGAAAGAAAATGATGTGTTAACCTTTCAAGCAACAGAGGGAACGTTCGAATATCCTAAGAATAGTGAAGAAGTACAAATTAATCAACATGTAAAAGGTAATTTTACAAATAATCAATTTGCTAAGTCATTATATTGGAAAAAAGATCATATAACTTATGTGATAACTTTCCGTTCTAATATGGACCATAAACAAGTTTCTGAAAAGGTTACAAAACAAGATTTAATAAAAGTTGCTGAAGCAATATAAATTTTGCTCATTTGGATAGGATTTGTTTCAAAACTAAGTCTATCTATGCTAAAATTTTCTGTATAATAATGAAGAGCTGTGTACAAGAAAGGATTAAATACCATGAGTAAAAAACGTATTGTATTAACAGGTGGAGGAACAGCAGGCCATGTGATGGTGAATTTAGCTATTATTCCTACTTTTATAAACGAAGGATGGCAAATTGATTATATTGGATCCAAAAGTGGAATTGAACGAGAATTAATTGAGCCAATTCCCGAAGTCACTTATCATTCTGTTTCTACTGGAAAATTAAGAAGATATATGTCAAAAGAAAATTTTACCGATCCATTTAAAGTGATGAAGGGAATTGCTCAGTCTTTTCATATTTTAGGTAGAATAAGGCCGCATGTTGTTTTTTCAAAAGGTGGCTTTGTTTCTGTACCTGTATTGGTCGCTGCTCGTATGCGAGGCATACCTGCAGTTATACATGAATCTGATATTACACCTGGTTTAGCAAATAAATTAGCAATGCCATTCGCAAAAAAAATTCTAACAACTTTTCCTGAGACCTTACAGTCTATTTCAAAAAATAAAGGGGAATGGATTGGAGCAGTAGTTCGTAGCGAGTTGTTACATGGTGATAGAGAAAAGGGTTTAGCATATGCTAACCTTCGCGGTGAAAAACCAGTCCTTTTGATCATGGGGGGGAGTGCTGGAGCTAGACGTATTAATGAAGTAGTAAGAGAACAATTAGATCAGTTAATCCTTCAATTTGACATCATTCATATATGTGGTAAAAATAATTTAGATAAAACGACTAAGCTGGAGGGCTATACACAATTTGAATATGTGAATGATGCGTTACCTGATTTGTTACATGCAACTGACTTTGTGCTATCACGAGCTGGTGCGAATTCGATTTTTGAATTTTTAGCATTAAGGAAACCGATGTTGTTAATCCCTTTATCTCGAAAAGCAAGTCGAGGTGATCAGATTTTAAATGCTAACTCATTTAAAAAACAAAGTTATGCACATGTGTTAGAAGAAGAACAATTGACTGGTGAAGCATTAGTGAATGCACTAAGCGAATTGCGTGCGGAGTCGTCTGCATTGAAACAGAATATGCAAAATTATAAAAGTGTTGAAGCAACAGAAAAAGTTATTAAAATAATCAAAGAAACTGCAAAGAAGTAATTGAGGAGTTAAAAGATGAAGACGGTTATCTGTCCATATTGTCATAAACCGATTGAAAAGAGAGAGCAATTAGTTACCGTAAGTAACTTGTTCCGTATTCGCCCTTACCATAATATTTGCTATGAAAAAGTAGAACAAGAAACGAAAACGATCTGGAGTTTTTGGACACCACTTAATGGTACAGTAGGGATGATTCGTTTTGTTATATTATTAGGGTTAACACTTTGGTTTTTACTAACAGATGCTTTAGGTTTAGGAGGAGAACTAATCGGTGTTATTTCTTTATATAATGTCATGATTCATGTGACATCATTTTGCTTATATGAAAAAAAGGTACCTAAATAAAAAGGGTGGAGCATTGCTCCGCCCTTTTTAAATATATCCATTAATGACTAAATCTAATTTACCAGTACGGGGATCTATGACTAATCCATGAACAGGAATGTCCTCAGGTACTAATGGATGATCCTCAATGACTGAAACGGAATGTTTTACTGAGTCTTCAACGGAATCAAAACCCTTTAACCATTGTCCAGTGTTTGAATCAAACTGATTTAATTGTTCCTCTGTTATCCCTTGTATTTTCATTCTCTCAATCAAATTCTCCGTGTCTAGGTGATTCATACCACAATTGTGGTGTGCAATAACATAAACTTCTTCGGCTTGAAGTGCATGTAGAGCGATAAGGATCGCTTTCATTACACTGTCATGTTGATTAGTTAATATTGCACCAGCATTTTTGACTATTTTCACTTCACCGTTTTTTAAATTTAAAGCTTTTGGCAATAATTCAACAAGTCGTGTGTCCATACAAGTAAAGATAACTGCTCGCTTATTTGGTATAACATCTGTTTCGTATGGTTTATAATCTTCATTTTCTACAAATTTGTAGTTAAATTGAAGTATCTCTTCTAATAACATACTCCCCCATCCCCTTTCATAATATAATGTTAGACGAAAATATATCATTTTATCAAGCGTTTTTTTCTATTAAATTGCTTATTTTTGAATTTTTTGAAATTTGATTGACTAACTTATAAGTTATCTATATAATATAAAGGAATAAAAAAAGGAGGTTACGACAATGAAAAGATTTGCATACACAGCTGTAATTAATTTAATATGTGACGTGACCTCTTCGATTGAATTGTCTGAATAATAAACTTTTTTTATTTTGCATATTTTGGTCACGTTATTTACCCCGTGGCTCATTTATTGTTGTGTTATTGAACGTATATGTCTTCGGATGTATGCGTTTTTTTGATTTCATTGATTCATTTAGAGACAAAATAAAAAAAGTTAATCATCTCTCAGCCTATTGATCGAATAATAATATATACGAATGAAAGGAGTTGTGTCATATGTTGCGATTTATTTTAGTACAGCACGGAGGAAATGTAAAAGGTGATGGTGGTTGAAAATGAAAAACAAATAGAGTAGGTGACGTTGTGCAATTTGTTCGGAAAAAAATGAATTTTATTAATGAACGCTTAATGCAAAGGTACAGATTAATTTTTATAATTAAAAAAAGAAAAAACAGTTTTTGTATAAAGCAAATTATCTTAATCATATGTAGAAAATAAAAGGTGGGGAAAAGAAATGGCATTGAATTTTTTGATGGTGTTTTTAAATGGAAAATGGAAAGATAGCGGATAGCAAAAATATTTCCTAGGAAATAAAACAATGAATAACAAGCATGTATGTGTAAATCATTACTATTATTTATGTTGTGTTAAAATAGGTTATGAATGAAAAGTGTTAGGGGTGTGATAGTGGGAGATAATTTCAAGAATAGAGACATCATTGATGATGATTTGTATGAGGAATTGGATGAAGAAGAGCTTTTAGAAATACTAGAGAAAGAACAAACGGTAAGCTCAAGTTTAAAAGAAGATACACCAAAAAATCATCAACGTTTTCCAAAATGGATTTTTTGGCTTATCGTAATTACTTTATCATTAAATGTCATTGCGATCCTTCCTAGAACATTTTCCATTCCGGCTATTGATTTTTTAATAACTTCAGCAGAATTATCTGCGAATCCTATCATTAGTGCGTATAAAGAAGCAGTAGTTGTTATTGAGACAGATGACAGTAAAGGTACAGGTTTTTCAATAACACCAAATGGCACTATTATTACTAATCACCATGTAGTGGAGAATAGCAAGCATATTTCTGTTGCTTTTCCTGAATTGGGTTTATTTGAAGCGGAGATTATTGCAGAGAATCCCTCAATTGATTTAGCGGTTTTGCAAGTGAATGAAATTGATTTACCACATTTAAAAATAGCTGAGCGCACCGTGTTGGATAAGCAAGATCCAATCTATTTTATCGGTAACCCATTAAGATTCAACGGGATTGCCAATCAAGGGGAAATAGTTGGTTACACGGACTTAGATGGCTGGGAAAAAGAAGTCCTCATGTTACGTGCGCCTGTTTATAGAGGTAACAGTGGAAGTCCGGTTATTCAGAATGGGAAAGTAATAGGAGTAATATTTGCTACAATGAATCATGAAACCTATGGTGAAGTTGGTTTGGCAGTACCAATTGATTATTACCATCAGTTATTACTTACAGATACTTAATCGAAACACATGTTAACTTATATGTGTTTTTTTTGTATGTTTTTCTTTTCAAACATGTCAAAAAACAGGGAGAAAGAACTATGTTTTGATATCCTTTTTTAAGAAATTGTTAAGTGTTTGTGATAGATTCCATGACAGATGTCTTGTAGTATGTATAATACACGAACAAATGACAATGTATGTGTGAGAAAGACAAATAGCTACACGAAAGTAAATAGAATAATGGCTGGAATTGGTGGTGGATTAAATGGGAAACCAATTAGCTATAGAAATGGATTCTCTAGAAAGTAAAGTTTATGAAATTCAATTAGGAAATCGAACACTACAGAATGAATTATTACGGGCGTATAAGCCATATATAGCAAAATGCGTTTCAGAAGTTTGTAAAAGATATATTGATCCAAAAAAAGATGATGAATTTAGTATTGGATTATTTGCGTTTTATGAAGCAATCAATTGCTATTCAGAAACAAAAGGGAGTTCTTTTCTATCTTTTGCTCGCTTAGTCATCAAAAGAAAGACAATCGATTATATTAGAAAAGAGCGCGCGAAATCTGTTGTTGTCTCATTAGATAAAGTACAAGAAAACGAAAAGTTAGAAAACCCATTAGAGATTGATGCAGCAAATAAAGCGTTTCGAATTCAACAAGATAATTGGAACAGAAGGCAAGAGATTTTATTGCTTAACAAACAACTTCAAGCTTATAAGTTATCCATAAGTGAATTGGTTAAAGTTTCACCTAAGCATAAAGATGCAAGAAGAAATGCGATTAATATTGCTTGTTTATTGTATAATGATATGGAAATGCGGAACTTTATTCTTAAGAAAAAAAGAATTCCAATGAAACAATTAGTTCAAAAGGTAGATGTTAGTAAAAAAACGTTAGAACGTAATCGAAAATATATTTTAGCCATTTTTATTATGTTAGATGGTGAATTTATTTATTTGCAAGATTGTATAAAAGAACAATTAAATATAGACATTGTTAGTGTAGCACCTTCTTCATGAAAATGATGTTGGGTTAAGTTTGTGCACCCGTATGATTATGTATTTTCTAGTATAAATCACATAACCATACGGGTGTCTTTTTATTAAAAGGATTTTATCATGTTAATGGTTGTGTGTCCCATCGCATGATCAATATAATGGAGCAATGAATCATGATTCGATATAATTGTTTTTTCGTTAGTGCTATAATGAAAAGCATGAAGAAATGCTTCTATTTTTTTGGATAGTAAATCATCTTTGGTTCGAACCATCAGTATTAATAAATCATCCCATTGCCCCCACAATGTAAAATACAATGCTTTATCATAATCAGGAATATCCATTTCAAATCCCTTCTTTCTAATTTTGTTCCAAAAGATGGAATGAAGATAAAAGGATTCATGTCTAGTATGGTTATTTTTAATAAGAATCAAGCAGTTATTTTATTGGTATGATTACCATATGTTAAATGTTATGCGTGTGAGCTGTAACGCGTGTTTTTTTATTATTTTACTTGCATAGAACGTCTTGGTTTTATTCATAATAATATTGACTCTAAATTAAAGGAGGAGTTAATTATGAAATGGAAAAAAATCGCTGTTTCAGCAGCTGCGTTAGTCACATTAACTGCATGTGGTAATGGGGATGATAATGCAATTGGCCAACGTGATACAAATAATATTGAACCCGTAAGAAATGAAGGATCGTTGCAAGCGCCAATGCGACGTGATTATGGGAAAGTCGATAGATATGGAAGTAACAATTATGATGGAACCTATCAAAGAGGCAGAGATTTGACGACTGACAATATAAAAAATAAAACAAATCAAAATCGTAAAGAAAATTACAATACGTCAGAAGTAGCGGCAAAACGGATTTCAAAAGAAGTGAAACAAATTGATCAAGCATATGTGTTGAAAATGGGAAATAATGCATATGTTGCTGCTGAACTCGATCAAGGAAATAATAACAAGTCAAGAGCTACCGAAGCAGTTAAAAAAGAAATTGCTAAAATAGTAAAAAAAGAAGAAAAAGATGTTGACTATGTTTATGTTTCAACAAACCCTGATTTTGTTGATTTAACAACAGATTATGCCCAACAAGTTGAAAATGGTAAGCCCATTGAAGGTTTGTTTGATCAAATGGGTGAAATGATTCAGCGTATTTTCCCAAGAGCGAAACAATAGTGCGAAAGCGACTGTCTATGGACAGTCGCTTTCCTTTTCGTTCGTACTTTTAGCAACTGTTAAAGTATGTTATCTTAGTAATATATATAGATAGGATTAATACAAGTAGTCGGTTACAAATTTCATACACAAAGGAGAAGAGGATTATGGCGGATAAAATGAATGTTGAAAGCTTTAATTTGGATCATACAAAAGTTCAAGCTCCTTATATACGCTTAGTAGGCGTAACAACTGGTCAACATGGTGATAAGGTTTATAAATATGATGTACGATTTTGCCAACCTAATAAAGAACATATGGATATGGCAGGACTCCATTCTATTGAGCATTTAATGGCAGAGAATATTCGTAATCATATAGATAATATTTTAGACATTGGACCGATGGGGTGTCAAACTGGTTTTTATTTGCAAATTTTAAACAATGATAGCTACGATGCGATTATTGATGCCTTGCATCAGACACTTAATGATGTGTTAGAGGCAAAAGAAGTACCAGCTTGTAATGAAGTTCAATGTGGGTGGGCTGCCAACCATAGTCTTGCAGGAGCGAAACAAATTGCAACAAACATGCTCAAGCATAAGGACAAATGGCATATTATTTTTGCTGAATAATTGTTTGAAAGGGCAGTATTATTCTGCTCTTTTTTATTTAAAAAGTATATGTATGTGTAAACAACGGAACTAGAGAGGATAGAGAATAAGTCATGTCAAAAAAAGTGATTAAATATTTAGAGGAACATCAAGAACAGCACTTCCAAGCATTAAATGCTTTTTTATCAATTCCTAGTGTAAGTACCGATCCAGTTCACAAAGAGGATGTTAAAAAGGCAGCAAATTTTGTTAAGGAATATCTGGATACGATAGGATTTGAAAAAGTGGAAATCCAATCTACAGGAGGTCATCCACTTGTTTATGGTGAATGGCTTGGTGCTGGCAAGGACGCCCCAACTGTTTTGCTTTATGGTCATTACGATGTTCAACCAGCAGATCCACTAGAGCTATGGGATAGTGAACCGTTTAAACCGGAACAACGTGATGGACGTTTGTATGCAAGAGGAGCAAGTGATGATAAAGGACAAGTGTTTATGCATCTAGCTGTATTTGAAGCTTTTATGCAAACAGAAGGAATGTTACCGATTAACGTAAAGGTTTGTATTGAAGGAGAAGAAGAAATAGGAAGTGAACACTTGTATCGTATACTTAAAGAAAAGAAAGATCAGTTCAATGCAGATTTCGCTGTCATATCTGACTCAGGAATGGTTGCAGAGAATCAACCTACTATTCTTTATGGGTTAAAAGGTTTTACTGGTCTAGAATTCACTTTACATGGCCCTTCAAGTGACCTGCATTCTGGTATTTATGGTGGAGCCGTTCGAAATCCAGCGATTGCTATGGCACATGTCTTAGCTTCTTTAAAAAATCAAGATGAAGTCGTTGGGGTTAGTGGATTTTATGATCAAGTAGAATCATTAAGTCAAGCAGAGAGAGAATTAATCGCTAATGTACCCGGGGAAGATTTCAAAACAACGATTGGGATTACAGAGACTATTTCGGAAAAAGGGTTTACAACAAAAGAGCATACGATGGCACGACCAACATTAGAAGTCAACGGTTTGTATAGTGGGTATCAAGGTGAAGGAACTAAAACGATTATTCCAGCAACAGCAACAGCCAAAATTACTTGTCGGCTTGTTCCAGGTCAAGAACCTGATCATATTCAAGAGTTGGTTATTAAACATATAGAAAACCATACCCCTGCAGGTGTGAAAGTAGATATAAAGAAGGAACCGCTATCTGCAAAAGCATATAAAGTCGATCCTGATCATTCTTTAATAAAGAAAGCGGCAGACAGTTATACGAAAGCATTTGGTAAAGAAACTGTTTTTGTAAGAATGGGTGGTTCCATTCCAGTAGTTGAATGGATTGATGCGATTTACGATATGCCAATTGTGTTGTTAGGATTTGGAACACCAAATGATCGATTGCATTCACCAAATGAGAGTTTCCCTATAGAAAACTTTCAAAAAGGAATGAAGACTCTGGTGTATTATTGGAACGCTATACAAGACAATTAAGATAATGATTTGTTGATTAGCATGATAAAATGATTGATAGTGATTTATTCTAGAAAGAACATAGAATAACTAGCTGATACTTTTTAGTTGACTATATACCGTGATGGGTATAAAATGAACGTGTATACAGATAGTTTGGAGGTATAACCTATGTTCTTGCTTTTCTTCTTATTATTAGTCGCTATTACTTATATGATTTATGTACGTTATTACCCAATCAAAGGTATACCTTGTATAGAGATGAATCAATTAAGTGATGTCACAAAAAAAGTTAAATTAGACATTAGAGATTATAATACATCTTCAAAAAATGCAGTGACTGATTCTGTTTCTATGCCTGTTGCTTATTTAAAAAGGCACTATAGTCAAATTCCTTCCAAGCAAATTTATTTAATTGCATCAGATAAAATAGAGCGAAATTTAGCCACTAGAATGCTAAAACAAAAAGGTTTTCAAATAATGGGGTATACAATTACGAGTTGTGATTGCCAAGAAAAATCTAAGAAGGTAGCGTAATGAATAATATATTGGAGGTGTTTTTTTATGGAGTACACGCAACAAATGAAAAATAGAGTTAAACGTATGGAAGGACAAATTCGTGGAATTTTAAAGATGATGGAAGAAGGTACTGATTGTAAAGATGTGATTACTCAAATGTCGGCAGTTCGTACGGCAATGGATCGAACGATGGGAGTGGTCGTTAGTTCCAACTTAGTAACTTGTGTCAAACGGGCAGAAGATGAAGGGGCAGATACTGCTGAATACGTGAATGAAGCGGTAAACCTTTTGGTGAAGAGTCGTTAAAAAAAGCACGATAAATAATCAAGTCCAATCCTTTTCATCATTCGAATTAGCTTGTCATATACTGAAATTAATTCAGTAAAATGAGGTGAATCGAATGAAGCAAGATGATCTGAAGCAATTGAAAAATTCGATTGAAGAGATCACGGAGATTGCTAAGGGATTTGGACTTGATTTTTTTCCTATGCGCTATGAAATCTGTCCACCAGAAATTATTTATACCTTTGGTTCTTATGGAATGCCCTCAAGATTTTCTCACTGGAGTTTCGGAAAGCAATTTCATTTGATGAAACTTCAATATGATCTAGGTTTAAGTAAAATATATGAACTTGTCATTAATTCCAATCCATGTTACGCATTTCTTTTGCATTCCAATCGTTTGATTCAAAATAAATTAATCGTTGCCCATGTGCTAGCGCATTCTGATTTCTTTAAAAATAATGTCCATTTTTCTAATACACGAAGAGACATGATTGAAAGTATGTCTGTTACAGCAGAACGAATTGCTTCATATGAAAACCAATATGGGAAAGAGAATGTTGAATCATTTTTAGATGCTGTATTAGCTATTCATGAACATATAGAGCCGCCACATGTAAAACAGCCTCGTATGAACAAGCTTGATAAAAAGTACCATCTGCCCGATCAACAACCGGACTTGTATGACGACCTTTGGCATTTAGAAGAACTAAATCAAGCCTCAAAAATAGGTGCTACATCTCCAACAAAAACAAACATGTTTCCATCTCAACCTGAAAAAGATTTACTATTATTTATTGAAACATATAGCGAGCAATTAGAAGAGTGGCAAAGACACATATTGGAAATGATGCGTGTAGAAATGCTGTACTTTTGGCCACAACTAGAAACGAAAATAATGAATGAAGGATGGGCATCCTATTGGCATCAACGTATTTTACGGGAAATGGATTTAAATGGTGATGAAGTAATTGAATTCGCTAAACTAAATGCGAGTATGTTGAGACCATCAAAGACAAAAATAAATCCGTATTATTTAGGTGTGAAACTATTTGAGGATATAGAAGAGCGATTTGATTACCCGACAGAAGAAATGAAAAAAGCGGGGGTATTACCTTATTCAGGTCGTGAGAAAATGTTTGAAGTGCGAGAAATGGAATCAGATAGCTCTTTTTTAAGAAATTATATAACTAAGCGATTTGTGGATCGAGAGGATTTATATTTATTTCAAAAACAAGGAAGTGAATATACGGTCATTGACAAAGACTGGATGACTGTTCGTGACCAATTAATTCAGACGCGAATGAATGGTGGGTATCCTTATCTTACTGTTCAGAGTGGGAATTATCGTGGAGATGGTGGGTTATATCTACTACATCATTATGAAGAAGTTGAATTGGATGTACACGAACTAGAAAAAACGTTGCCTTTTATCTATCAACTTTGGGGTAGGAATGTTTATTTAGAAACAGTAATAGAAAATAAATGTATGATTTTCTTATATAACGGGACTAGAGTGATAAGAAAAGAAAAATAAATATCCGAATGGCTTTGGGGTTTGAGCAAAGTCATTCGGATATACTATAGATAAATGAGTAATGTTTAATGGTGTCTTGCGTGATGAATGGTTTGCTGAAGCATGTTAATAACATGTTCGTCATCATGAGAATAAAATAATGTTTTTCCATCACGTCTATACTTCACTAATCGTAATTGTTTTAGGAACCGTAATTGGTGTGAAACATTTGATTGCTTTAGTTCTAAGCAATTAGATATTTCTGTAACAGAACATTCTTTTTCAAACAATAAATGTAGGATTCGAATCCTTGTAGGGTCAGAAAGAGCTTTAAATGTTTGCGATACTAGAAATAAAGTTTCTTCATCAATTGGTTGATAAGTATGTTTCTCCATTTTTTATTCTCCTTTTTTAATTACAACAATTTTCATGATCGGCGATATTCGTTCCTTCCCCTTCAATTTGAATCGTAGTATGTTTTAAATCGAACTGTTTGTGCAGTACGATTGATGCTTCTTGTAACAAATTGTCTCGGTCAATATTTTTCTTTACAATTAAATGACAGCTTAATGCAGGGAAATCTGATGTAATCGACCATACGTGCAAGTCGTGTACTTGTAGGACACCATCTAATGAAACTAACTGTTGCTCTACTTTTTCTATATTAATATTATCAGGTTTTCCTTCCATTAAAACGTGAATAGAGTCTTTAGTAATACGCCAACCACTTCCCAAGATTAGTATAGAAACAATAACACTAGCAATGGGGTCAGCAATATTCCAATCGAATAGCAGAATTAAAATACCAGCAACAATTGCACCGACCGAACCTAATAAATCACCCAACACATGCAATAATGCACTCCGTAAGTTTAAATTATCTTTTGTATCTCCACGCATAAGGATCCATGCAACTAAGACATTGACTAATAATCCAATAATGGCAATAATCATCATCATACCATTGACAGTCGGAGGTTCTAAAAATCGGTGATAAGCTTCCCAGAAAATATAAAGAGAGATGACAAGCAATGTCAATCCATTGATAAAAGCGGCTAATATTTCAAAGCGTCTATACCCATATGTTTTCGCTGCTGAAGCAGCTTTTTCTCCAAATGTAAATGCAAGTAAACTTAATCCCAATGCTGCTGCGTCACTCAGCATATGTCCTGCATCAGACAGCAAAGCAAGACTGTTCGTAAGTAATCCACCTATCACTTCAACAACCATAAAACCTGCAATCAGAAGAAAGCTTAGAAATAAGGCTTTTTTATTTGCCTGATGCGTATGATGATGCCCATGATCGTGTCCCATTCTTCATCACTCCAATTCATATGTTCATGTATTCATGTTATCATATGTTTTTTTATTTATCAATGCGATTATATAAAAGAATAAAATAAGTTATTTTGTGTAAACTATTCCTTACAGTCTTTTAATAATTATTTTCTTAAGGATGTTTAGGATGCCACCTTTTTATAGAACGAATAATAAGAAAATAGATCAGGCTCTATCTACTAGTGCTAAGCAAAATCAAAAATTAATTATGAATAAACTAGGGGAAAGTGCAGATATAACAAACAAAACAGTTTATTCAGGTCAAAATAATCCAATAACTATTACTTTTATGTATATCAATGGTTTAGTTGATCAACAAATTATTCAAAATGTCATTTTAGAAACATTAATGATTGATATGGATGAACAAGTAGAACAATTAACGGTTAAAAAATCACAAGATCCACAAATATTGTACCAAGAGTTTCGGTTAATTGCTGAAGAGGTAGAATCAGTAGAAGATATGACACGTTCTGTTTTAAATGGAGATACACTCTTGTTTCTAGATGGAAAAACAAGCGGATTTACAATTAACACGAAAGGAGATCAAACGAGTAGAGGTGTTGAACAAACGACGACGCAACAAGTTGTACGTGGACCAAAGGATGCTTTTACTGAATCCATTGACACCAACATCGCATTGGTACGTAAAAGAATTAAAGATTCGAATTTATGGTCAACAAAGAAGATAATTGGCACAAAAACTGAAACAAATGTTGTTTATATGTATTTAAACGGTGTAGTTAGTCCGGGATTAGTAAAAGAGGTGGATGAGAGACTTTCTAAAATTTCTGTGGATTCTATTTTGGAAAGTGGGAATATTGAAGAGTTCATACAAGATGAAACATACTCTCCGTTTCCCACTGTATATAATACAGAACGACCTGATGCTATTGCTGCAGGTATATTGGAAGGCAGAATTGCTATTTTTGTAGATGGAACACCAAATGTGTTACTAGTACCAGTGTTGTTAAAGCATTTTCTACAATCACCAGAAGATTATTATCAACGTAGTGATGTTGCTACCTTGCTAAGATTGTTGAGGTCTCTTGCATTATTCTTATCATTACTTACACCATCGATTTATATTGCTTTAACAACATTTCATCAAGAAATGATACCTACGACATTATTAATTAGTTTGGCAGCACAGCGTGAAGGTATTCCTTTTCCTGCATTTGGTGAAGCTGTTCTTATGGAAATAACTTTTGAATTGCTTCGAGAAGCAGGAATTCGTTTGCCGACAACGGTAGGATCTGCCATCTCTATTGTGGGAGCTTTAGTTTTAGGACAAGCCACTGTCGAAGCAGGGATTGTATCTGCAATGATGGTTATTGTTGTATCGTTAACAGCGATCTCCAGCTTTGTTTTTCCAAGCTATAATTTTGGTATTTCGATCCGTATGCTACGATTTATTTTTATGATTCTAGCAGCTTCCTTTGGATTATTTGGCATATTCATTGGTGTAATCCTTTTAGTAATGCATTTGGTTAGTTTACGCTCATTCGGGGTTTCCTATTTGGCACCTATTGCTCCATTTAATCAAGAAGATCAAAAAGATACTTTATTCCGGTCACCTATATGGAAGAAAAATCCTAAAATTAAGCGGAGATCATCGAATTGAAGAGGTATGGAAAAATGAGGAAAATTTCACTATTTTTGTTTCTATTGCTCCTATTGTTTTTACTAACTGGTTGTTGGAGTTCCCGTGAATTAACGGATATCACCATTGCTACGACATTAGGGATCGATAAAATAGAAGATGAATTTCAAGTGACCTTGCAAGTACTTAATCCAAATGAAATAGCCGGTGGTGCAAATGTTACTACACAATCACCAGTTAGTAATTATTCAGAAACCGGTAAAACGGTTTTTGAAGCATTGCGAGAGTTAACTAAAGTAACACCTAGAAAATTATTTTTTAGTCATTTACGTCTTGTCGTTTATGGTGAAGAGGTTGCAAAAGAAGGAATAGTCGATTCACTTGATGTCTTAGTACGAGATCACGAATTGCGTACTGATTTTATGGTGATTATTGCGAAGGGAAGCACAGCCAAAACTTTAATGAAAGCATTTACTCCATTAGAAAAGATACCAGCTAATAAAATTATTGGCAGTCTTGAATCAACCCATGACTTTTTTGGATTAGGTAAATTAGAGCACATAGATGAGTTAATAAGTAGCATTATAAGTAAGAGTAAGGATTCCGTTTTAACCGGTGTTTATGTGAAGGGCGATTTGGATGAAGGTACAAAATTACAAAATGTAGAAAAAATCTCACCGGATGCACTGGTTTATATTGATAATCTGGGGATTTTTAAAAATGATCAATTAATCGGTTGGTTTAATGAGGAGGAAAGTAGAGGGTTTAATTATATTACAGATGAGGTCAAGAACTCACTAGAGTCGGTTGATATGAAAGATGGAACATTAACAGTTGAAATAAAGAAAAGCAATGCGTCTTTTAAACTTAAAAATAAACAGGAGATACAAGTGAATATATCAAGTGAAGTTAGCGTTGCTGATATAGATACAAGTTTTAAAATAGAAAATCAATCTGATGTAAAGCAAATAGAAGAGTTAGTTGCTTCGAAAATCGAACAGCTTTGTCAGTTAAGTATAAATAGAGCAAAAGAAATGGGTACAGATGTATTTGGTTTTGGCGAATATATTGAGCATTTTAATCATGAAAAATGGAAAGAATGGGAAGGAGATTGGACAGAACATTTTATTGAGATGCCCGTAAAAGTTAATGCGAATGTTGATTTGAAAAATTCAGGTGTGATTAAAAAGCCTTTTTATTACAAGATAGAGAAAAATCGAAAAGAGGAGCAATAGTTATTATGATTTATATGGGTGTTTTTTCAATAGCTTTATTTTGCTTTGAATATAAACGCATTAAGCGTACTAAGAAAATAAAAGATTTATTTATATTTTCAATAACGATGATCATTTTCATGCCGCTAATTACATTGCAAGTTGGTCAAGTGTTACACTTTAGAATTGTTGACGCATATATTTGGGCTATGGAACCAATATCCAAACCATTTGTACATTTGTTTAAGCAATAGCTTATAGTGGAGGTAGAAATGATGATTGAAAAAATCAGTCTAAAACAATTTGCGATTCTTTCTTTTATGAATATCATAGGAACATCCATTATATTTATACCAACGGTTGCGGCGAATTTTGGTAAACAAGACGCTTGGATTATCGTATTAATTGCTACAGTTATCGGTTTTTTTGTTATTAGTCTATATAGTGTATTGTCTTTAAAAAGTAACGGAAAAAGTTTTTTTGAACTTTTAAATAGGACATGTGGAAAATGGTTTGGTTCTATTATTATTATTATTTTCATTAGCTATATATTTTTAAATATTATTGCTAATTTATGGACGATAAGTCAATTTATCGCTGCTCAAATATTAGTTGGCACTCCCTCAGGGGTTATTATTTTCATTATTTTATTTACTACAGTAATAGCGGTTCGCAGTGGTTTGGAAGTGATTACACGAACGATGGAAGTTTTTTTTCCTTTCATTGTGTTAAGTTTAGTATTGCTGTGTGTATTTGTACTACCAGAAATAAAGGCTGAAAATATCTTTCCTGTTTTCCAAACAGATAAATCGAAGCTTTTCATAGGTGGAATTTCAATTCTTTCTTTTACCTTTTTAGAATTAGTCATTCTTCTCGGTGTTATGGATCAAGTGAATCATACAGAAAAAATTAAAAAGTATTTTTTAATTGGTACACTATCCGGTAGTTTAATTATTATGATTGTTACATTGCTTTGTATTATGGTTTTAGGTGTCGATGCAACTTCGGACTATACCTATCCAATCTATGTACTTGGTCAAAAAATTAATATAGCAACAATTATTCAACGAATTGAAGGAATCGCTGCATTTATTTGGTTTTTCACTAACTTTTTTAAAATTTGTACCTCTTATTATGTATTATTAAGGGGAATGCAACATGTACTTAAAATGAAGGATTATAAAGTTTGGACCATACCAGTAGCATATTTAATATTTTCCGGTGCATATAATGGATATAGAAATGCATATTTTGATTTTGATCATACGACATATGTTCCAATTACAATTATTGCTGGCGTGATTCTACCAATTCTTATATTGTTAGCAACAATAATTAAAAAAAATAATGGACAATCAAATAAAACGTAACAATACCCATTTGTTAAATTATGGTAATTACCTATCTGATGAATCATCACATTAAAAAATTGACTTAAATGTTTCTCCATGTTTAGCTTCTATGATACAGCAGAAAGCAGGATAAATCTATTGTTTGTATAACATGGAATTGTCAACTGAAGAAAAGAAGAAATGAAGGGTAATGGGTCATGCTCTCGATTAAAAGACATAAACGATTAGAAGAAGCGCTGCAACAAAAACTTGAGAGAAAAAAGATTATGAACTAGAAATAAAATGTACTAAAATAAATAATAAATGATATAATTGTGATATATAAGCCATAGGTCTAAAGTCTTATTAAAAGATATGTAGCACATCACAGAAAAGTTGAGGTGATGAAGCCATGAGCAAAATAAAACTAATAGATTTATACACCTTTTCTATTCATGTAGCTGGCTTTATACTGTTTTTTATGTATGGGACGTTATCATTTGATTTATTAAATAACTGGTTATTAGCTTTTGCCATGATTGGAGTAGCGATATTATTAATAAAATATAATATACAGGTACCACCATATAACAATTCCATAGCACTAGATTCAATAATTTATTTAGGTGGTATGTTTGTTTTTGGTTTAGAAATGACTTTAGGTATATTGTTTTATACTAATATGATTAATGCTTTTGTTGATAGAAAGACAAAAAAACGAGTACACCTATTTAATTTTAATATGTATATTTTAATTTTAACTGTAGCCAATGCTATGTTAGTTATTTCTAGTGACCAATTATCGGTAAATGAATATATTCCCTATTTTTTGTCTTTGATAACTTATTTTATTGCAAACACATTATTAATTGGTGTGTATTTTTGGTTGGTGAAACAAGGGAAATTATTAAATGCTTTAAAAAGTCTTATGAAAGGTACAGTTGAAAGCTATGCTAGTACAATGCTTCTTTCCATTGTACTTAGTTTCATGTTAGCAAGAGAACCATATCTTGGTTTAGCAACTGTTGCTCTATTATCCATGCTTCTCTCTCACGCCTTTAAGCGACATTATAACCTGTACCAATCGATAAAAAACAAAGCAACCCGGGATCATTTAACCGGTTTATACAATCATGGTTACTTTAAAGAAAAATTAAACAATTATTTTGAAGAAAAGGTTAATTGGGATAAGCCAATGAGCTTGGTTATGTTAGATGTTGATGATTTTAAAATATTTAATGATACTAACGGACATATGCAAGGTGATAAAGTTCTTGAAATATTCGGTAAAAAGTTAGCTGGTTTTTGCAAAGATAAACAATATACTGTTGCAAGGTATGGAGGGGAAGAATTTGTTATCCTAATGCCAAACACAAATGAAACAGAAGCTGCACGTTTGATGGAGCAATTTCGTATAGATATCAACCGTACATACATTGATGGTGTTGAAAAATTACCACAGGGGTGTTTGTCCTTTTCAGCAGGTGTGTCAGAATGGAAGCAACCAATGAATGAATCAAGTGAATTATTATCTTATGCAGACCAAGCGATGTACGATGCAAAAAAACAGGGAAAAAATAATATACGTATATATAGACAAGGATGCGCTCCTTTGCTACATGCGGATTCTTTGGATGATTTAGAACAACAATTAAAAGTAACTATACCAAAAGATATATATACATATCGGCATAGTAAACGTGTCTTTAAATTAGCTATAGAGTTTGGTAATTTTTTAAATCTATCTGAACGTGACAGAAGTGTACTTATTCTTGGTGCATTAATCCATGATATCGGGAAGGTTGAAATTCCACGTAAAATCATACGGAAAATCGGTAAACTAACCCAAGCTGAATGGGAATTAGTAAAACAACACGTCACCTGGGGGAAAGACATTGTTGCAATTGACTCTCGAAATCAAGCAGTGCTGCCACTCGTAGAATTTCATCATGAGCGATATGATGGAAAGGGATACCCAAGAGGACTTGTAGGACAGCATATTCCTAAATTAGCTAGAATTTTATCTGTAATTGATTCTTTTGATGCAATGACAACAGAAAGACCATATCAAAAAATGAAGACGTATAAAGAGGCGATTATTGAATTAGAGGCTTGTGCAGGAACACAGTTCGATCCATATTATGTAAATTCCTTCGTTGAATATTTAGAGAGAAATGATATAATTTTTCAACAAGAAAAGTAATAAATTTTGTTGCAGATTACATTTTCAATAATAAAATCTGTACCTTTGAAAATCCGAATTCCAATATAAGTTAATTAATAATAAATAACCCCATCAACTATAAAGCTATGAGAGAATATCATGCTAAAAACATCCAATATAAGGATGTTTTTGTTTTGTGCTCAGCTAATTGTGAAGTTTTTGTGACATTTGTGTTTTTTCTAATACTTCTTTCATAATAGTTGTTAGAATGTATTTATTATAAGTTAGTATTTACACTTTACATACATTTAAGTATAATAACTTTTGTTGTCGGTAGAGTGATAGTATGATAGTAATAGGTTGAAAGAGAAAGGAGAGAATGAAATGAAGCGTGTTCGTTCTATAATGAAACTTTTTATTTTATTCGTGGCAACATTAGCTTTGACTGCCTGCGAGCCTTTAACGGTTTTTGATCCGCAGGGACCAGTCGCACGTAACTTATCTGATCTAATTATTTTTTCAATTATTTTTATGGCGATTATTGTAATAACGGTATTTATATTATTTGGCGTTATTGTCTGGAAGTATCGTGAAAGAGAGGACAATAAAGATTATGAACCACCGTATGAAGAAGGAAGTAGGGCATTGGAAATAACTTGGTTCTTAATTCCAGTTATTATTGTCATTGCACTAACAATTCCTACAGTTATTACAATATCAGATGTAGAAGATGTGCCTGAGGGCTATGAAGATCAAGAGCCTTTAGTTATTCATGTGACTTCTGCTGATTGGAAGTGGATATTCAGTTATCCAGAACAAGATATTGAAACAGTAAACTACATTAATATACCTGCAAATCGTCCGATTCATTTTAAAATGACATCAGCTGGTACGATGCAGTCATTTTGGATTCCTTCACTTGGTGGACAAAAGTATACGATGGCAAATATGGAGACCCAACTGTTTTTAGTGGCAGATCGAGAAGGGGAATATATTGGACGTAATACAAGTTTTAATGGTGAAGGTTATGCACATATGGATTTTGAAGTAGTTGCTCAATCTGCGAGTGGATTCAATGAATGGGTAGAGGAAGTAAAGGATACTGCAAATGACTTAACAGAAGATCAATATGAAGAAATACTTGCTCCTACAGTTATTGGAAGACAAACATACAATGGAACGCACTTACAATGGATTGACCATGCTCATGGCGGTTCTGATAAATATATCGATCCAGATGCATACGATGGTCATTTAATTGATAGTAAGGAAGTAGATGATGATTCGGTAACTGATAGTGATTCAAAAGACAAAGAATAGATGATTTTTCATTCGGAGGTGAAGAAATAATGCGTTTAGACGAATTTTTCGTTACAGGTGATCCTTTAATTTTGGCATCACAAATTGCGATTGGTTTAACAATGGTCGGATTAGTTGTATTAATTACTTATTTGAAAAAGTGGAAATGGTTGTGGAATGAATGGTTTACAACGGTTGATCACAAGAAAATAGGTATGATGTATATTATTTCAGGTGTATTAATGTTCTTCCGTGGTGGGGTAGATGGTTTAATGATGAAAGCTCAAACCTCTCGACCCAATATGGAGTTTCTAGATGCCCAACATTATGACGAAGTATTTACGACACATGGCATTGTTATGATTCTCTTTATGGCGATGCCGATGTTAATAGGTATTATTAATGTGGTTATGCCACTTCAAATTGGTGCACGTGACGTTGCATTTCCGAAACTTAATGCATTAAGTTTTTGGACGTTTTTCGTTGGTGCGATGCTATTCAATATTTCATTTGTTATCGGGGGTTCACCAGATGCGGGTTGGACATCTTACTTCCCGTTAGCAGGTAAAGAATTCTCTCCTGATGTAGGGAACAACTATTATGCAATCGCATTACAAATTGCAGGGATTGGGACATTAGCTTCAGGTATTAACTTTATTGTTACTATTCTTAAAATGCGCGCTCCAGGTATGAAATTATTGAAGATGCCAATGTTCTCTTGGACAACATTAGTAACATCTGTACTAATCGTTGCAGCATTCCCAATTTTTACTGTAGCTTTAGCATTTATGACATTAGATCGTATTTTCGGGGCTCACTTCTTTACAGTAGCTGGTGGCGGTGATCCAATGCTTTGGATAAACCTGTTCTGGCTATGGGGTCATCCAGAAGTGTATATTGTTATTTTACCGGCATTCGGTATGTTTTCTGAAGTGATTGCTACCTTCTCTCGAAAAAATTTATTCGGCTATGTTGCTATGGTTGTTTCGATTGTAGCGATTGCATTTCTAAGTATGCTTGTATGGGTTCACCATTTCTATACAATGGGGAACAGTGCAGCAGTAAACTCTGTATTTTCAATTACAACAATGATGATTGCTATACCAACCGGTGTAAAGATATTTAATTGGCTGTTTACTATGCGGAAAGGGCGAATTAAATTTTCAAATGCGATGCTTTGGGCTTTAGCCTTTATACCAAACTTCACCATTGGTGGTGTAACTGGAGTAATGCTGGCAATGGCAGCGGCCGACTATCAATATCATAATACGATGTTCTTAGTTGCTCACTTCCACTATACATTAATTCCAGGTGTTGTTTTTGCTGTGTTTGCCGGTTTGTATTACTGGTGGCCAAAAATGTTTGGTTTTAAATTAAATGAAAAAATCGGTAAATGGCACTTTTGGTTATTTGTAATTGGATTTAATCTGACATTTATGCCAATGTTTTTTGTAGGTTTAGACGGAATGACTCGTCGTATGTATACGTACTCTGAAAGCACTGGATGGGGAGGGTTATTAGGTATTTCAGCTGTAGGTGGACTTATTTTAGCGGCTGGTTTTGCGGCATTAGTTTATAATATTTATTGGAGTTTCCGATATGCTTCACGTGATATTGGTGGAGATCCTTGGAACGCTCGTACATTAGAATGGGCAACTGCCTCACCTGTTCAAGAATATAATTTTGCTGTTACACCTAAAGTAACCGACCATGATGAATTCTGGTTAATGAAAAAACAAGGACGAAACACGCTTAAAAAAGAAGATATTAAAGACATTCATATGCCAAGTAATTCAGGAATACCGATTATCTTTAGTGTAGCAATGGGTATCGTTGGTTTCTTCTTAGTATTCGAATGGATTACTTTAGCGACAATTTTCTCTATCGGTATTATTGGTGGTTTAATTGCCAATTCTTTTGATTACGATGACGGATACCATATTCCTGCCAAAAAAGTATGGGAAACAGAACGAAAGTGGAGAGGTGATCTATAATGGCATCACAAACATCAACACCATTAGAGTACAGTACAAAGCAAAATGAAATGAACATATTAGGCTTTTGGATTTTCTTGGGTGCTGAAATTGTGTTATTCTCCACTTTGTTTGCAACATATTTTGTTTTAGAACAAAGTTACGCTGGAGGACCTACACAAGGTGATTTATTTATTCTGAAGGATGTTTTAATTGAAACATTTTTACTTTTGACAAGTAGTTTCACAATGGGGTTAGCGATACATCAAATGCGTGATAACAACAAAAACGCTATGTTATTTTGGACAGTGCTAACTTTACTACTTGGATTGGGATTTTTATATTTTGAAATTAATGAATTTATACACTATGTTAATGAAGGACTTACCATGCAAACAAGTGCATTTGGTTCTGCATTCTTTACATTATTAGGTACGCACGGAGTACACGTAGCTCTAGGTATTGGTTGGGTTGTAGTGTTAATTATTCAGCTTCTACAACGTGGTATCACGGCTGTTACAGCGCGTAAATTTTTCATTGTTAGCTTGTACTGGCATTTCCTGGATGTTGTGTGGATTTTTATCTTTACCTTTGTGTATTTGAAAGGATTGATGTAAGATGATGAAACAATTTCCAATCAAGCATGTCGTAGGTTTTCTTTTATCCATTGCTTTAACTGTTTTTGCATTATTTATTGCGTTCCGAACAGACTTTACGATGAACGTTAAATTATGGATTATTGGTGCATTTGCAATTTTTCAAGCACTCGTCCAGTTAATCATGTTTATGCATATGACAGAAGGTAAAGCTAAAGTAGCTAATATTATTAACATTTCATATAGCATTTTCTTAGCAGTGGTTATCGTAGCAGGATCGATTTGGGTTTTGACTACTGGTCACGCTGCACACTAAAAAATAATAAATATAAAAGCTCTCTAGCATACTTACTTTTATTAGTATATTGCAAGAGAGCTTTTTAAATACAAATGTCAAGTAGTAAACTTTTTCATAATAGTCTTAGATGCAAACCCGTCTAACGACTGATGTTAATTCCTTCCGTCTGCTGTTAAAAAATATTGTTCCATTTCTTATACTTTATATATTGAATAAAGAAGGAGTGAGAGCAATGAATGTTTTTGAGATCGAACAAGTAATTATTGATAGACGACTGAAATGATACGGAAGGGAGAATTAGTAATATGACGATCTTAATTGATAAAAATAAATAAAAGCTATTTTCTAATTAACATATTAGAGAATAGCTTTTATTTATTTAGCAGAAAATGCATGCTATACTAAACTATATAGATTTAAATTTAAAGCGGATTAATGGTTGTAAAAAATGGTTAAAAAGTTAGCTCAATTATCAATAAAAACACA
The DNA here is from genome assembly GCF_044383835.1 of Paraliobacillus sp. JSM ZJ581. NCBI lineage: Bacteria > Bacillati > Bacillota > Bacilli > Caryophanales > Bacillaceae > Paraliobacillus > Paraliobacillus sp. JSM ZJ581. The sequence goes on along the minus strand of NZ_JBISEP010000014.1, from coordinate 29,856 downwards.
AATGAAATAAATAAGAACATATATAACATAATTGAAAGGAGAAACATAATGAAGTATGCAGTCATTACTGGTACATCTAAAGGCTTGGGTGCATCGATTGCAGTATTATTATTAAAACAAGGTGTGCATGTGATAGGTGTTTCACGTAACAAAGATAAAAAGTTAGAAAAAGTGGCTCAAGAAAATAATGTAACATATCAACATTATACATGTGATCTTGCTAACGTGGAAAAGATGGATAAAATTTTTTCGATTATTGCGAGCCAATTCATTCGAAAAAAAATATCTATGATTTATCTTATTCATAATGCTGGTACGGTTAATCCGATAAATACAGCGGAAAATTATATTCCAGAGGCTATTACTTCTCATGTACATGTAAATCTTATTGCTCCGATGATTGCGTCTAGCCTATTTTTAAACGTTGCAAAGACGTCCAATACACCTTTAATCAATGTGTTTGTTACATCAGGTGCTGCAAATCGATCGGTTTATGGATGGAGTGCCTATAGTGCAACAAAAGCAGGAATTAATCGATATGCTAAAACGATTGCATTGGAACAAGATATGTTAGAGACGAATAGTAAGGTAATGATCTTTGACCCAAGCATAATGGATACCGAAATGCAAACTGAAATTCGTTCTTCATCAAAAGAAGCTTTTCAGGATGTTGAGCAATTTCAACAGTATAAACAAGAAAATAAACTTAGAAGCACTAATACAGTGGCAAAAGTATTGATTGACATACTACTGGCACCTGAGAGGATAGAAAATGGTGGTTACTATAGCGTTAAAGATATTTTATAAAAATAATTAAATTGATACATGAATCGATCAGTAATGCGTGTAAATACTGGAATTATTACAATGGTTCACTAAACAGAATCACAAGGCATCTACCCATTTTTGTCATTTCCCCTCCCACTTCGCTAAAAGTGACATATCCTATAGTGAAATAAGTAAAGGAGGGAATTACAAGATGAGTGCAGGTTATAATTATGGTGCAGGCTTTGCGTTGATTGTTGTGTTATTCATCTTATTGATTATCATTGGTGCCTCTTGGGGTTACGGCTACTAGAAATCAAAAGCATGAAATTGTTTGAAGATAGAGAACGTATCACTTGCGTTCTCTATTTTTATGCGATTGATGTTGACATTATTTTAATAGAAGAAGAAAATGTAGTAATGGATAAAGTAAAAAGATTGTATACATAAGTTAACAAATTACTGATCCCCACTTATATTGATGTAGATGCCTTTTGTAGCCAGCTTTATTAAAATAAGATATAGTAAGAGAAGAAAGGAAGGATTTTGGAATGATTACACGAAAAAGTACACGAGAAATAGAAATGATGCGAAAAGCAGGGGAGCTATTAGCCTCTTGCCATAAAGAAATAGCAAAGCGAATTAAACCAGGTGTGACAACAGATCAAATTGACCAGTTTGTGGAAAAATTCTTAGCTGAGAATGGTGCAACACCAGAGCAAAAAGGGTATAACGGATATGAATATGCTACTTGCGCTTCGATTAATGATGAAATATGTCATGGTTTTCCACGCAATGAGCCGTTAAAACAGGGTGATATTGTTACGATTGATATGGTAGTCAACTTAAACGGAGGTTTAGCTGATTCTGCATGGACTTATGTAGTAGGTGAACCGGATGAAAAAACAGCACACTTATTAGACGTAACGAAAGAATCTTTATATAAAGGGATCGATCAAGCGAGAGTAGGTAATCGAATCGGAGATATTGGTCATGCGATACAACAATATGCTGAAGCAGAAGGATACTCTGTCGTACGTGATTTTACAGGGCATGGAATTGGACCGACTATTCACGAACCACCACATATTCCACACTATGGTTTACCAGGAAAAGGTGCTCGTTTAAAAGAAGGTATGGTTATTACAATTGAACCGATGTTAAACGAAGGTTCTTGGCACAGTAAAATGGATAGTAATAATTGGACGGCAAGAACAGTTGATGGTAAAAGATCCGCACAATTTGAACATACGGTCGTTATTACAAAGGATGATCCTCTTATTCTAACAGCGCAAGATGAATCATAATCGTGATATCTCGGCACACAATTAAAGATGTGTGCTGTTTTCTTAGTTTTTATAAGTGTTTGAAAAATTAAACAACTTTTAGTTTGGCGAAAAATGTTAAATAAGATAATATCCTTGTTCATGTTATATTAATTTTTTGAAAAAATTCCGTTTAGTAATAAAACATGATTAAAATGTTACATTGCTAAACGGTTTTTTTACTTTTTATCGCTAGGAAATGGTTCAATATGGATATGAGCATGTGGAACATTATGTTTTTTTGCTAATAAATTTTCTATTCGATCTGTAATATCATGGCTTTGCGCTACAGTTAATCGAGGTTCAACGTAAAGCGTAATTTCAACTAATGCTTGATTTCCGTGTAGACGCCCTTTGATATCTTTTACCTCTAATACTTCTTTATCTTGACTAATACTTCGCCTGATATCTCCTAAGGTATCTTCATCAAATCCATCTGTTAAGGTATGACTTGCATCACGGAAAATTTGCCAAGCTGTTTTACAAATAATGAATCCAACAACTAAACCAGCAATCGGATCTAGCCAAAATAAACCAAATTGTGCACCTGTTATGCCGATAAACGCTCCAATACTTACTAAAGCATCTGATTTATTATCTTGTGCTGCTGCATATAAGGAGCTACTGTTGATTTTTTGCGACAATTGCAAGTTATATCGATAAACACCATACATAACTAAAGAAGCAAATAAAGCGGTCCATCCTGTTAGCATAGTGGGTTGATTATAGTTTGAATAGAGAATCGTTTGAGCTGTCCCAATGATAACTTGTAAGCCGACGGAAATCATAATAAAGGCAGCTACGAGTGAAGCAATCATCTCCGCACGATAATGACCATAATGGTGATCGGAATCAGGAGGCTTTCTAGATATACGTAAGCCAATTAAAACTGCTATAGAAGCAATCACATCGGTTGTATTATTTAATCCATCTGCGCGTAAAGCTGAGGAATTCCCAAGTGAAGCAATGATTAATTTTAGAGCAGCTAAACATAGGTAAGCTATAATACTAATCCATGCTCCTTTTTCACCCTTTTTTAAATTGTTATATTCATTCATGGCTTTTCCTCCTATTTTAATAGCATTCTTAGCTTATCAAACAGATTATGGTTGAGTCTAGAGAAACAATACTTCGCCAAGGAACATCAATTGTAATATAGAAAGGATGTTTACTTTGTCAAACATTTCTATCCTGTCTATTTATGATAATGCAATACATTAATTTGAAAATTATAAACCATAATAGGGTAAAGCATCTTAGAAAGAAGGCGATAACAGTTGGGTAATCAGCTTAATCAAAAAGACAAAGCATTAAATGACAACAGATGGGCCATAATTTCTTTAGCTTCTATTCCTTTAATCATGACACTTGGTAATTCAATGTTAATTCCTGTATTACCATTAATGGAAAAGAAAATTAATATTTCAGCAATTCAGTCAAGCTACATTATAACTTTTTATTCTATTGTTGCTATTTTTCTAATTCCTGTAGCAGGATTTTTATCAGATCGTTATGGAAGAAAGATTGTCATTATACCGTCGTTACTCATTGCGGGAGTTGGCGGTTTTTTATCTGGTTATGCAGCTTGGAAAATGGAATCACCTTATCTATTTATATTATTAGGACGTGTTTTGCAAGGAATTGGCGTGTCGGGTACTGCACCTATTGTGTTACCTCTAGTAGGTGATATGTTTGAGAGTGATGAAGATATTAGTTCTACCTTAGGACTAATAGAAACATCCAATACATTAGGTAAAGTACTTAGTCCTATTTTTGGTGCTGCTTTAGCAAGTGTGATTTGGTTCCTGCCATTCTGGATGATTCCGATATGTTGTATATTGTCGGCAGTGTTGGTGTTTTTTCTAGTAAAAAACCCTAATAAAAAAGATCCTCCATTTTCGATTCAACGCTATTGGAAGAATACAAAAAACACGTTTCAAGAGCATGGAACATGGTTGTTTGCAGTATTTGTTATCGGTGCTAGTTTCATGTTTGTCTTATTTGGTGTTCTTTTTTATCTTTCGACAGTATTGGAAGATAGTTATCAGATTGAAGGAATTAAAAAAGGTTTTTATTTGGCTGTTCCACTTGCAGCGCTATGTTTATCATCCTATATGATGGGGAAAAAAATTGGTTCAAATATAAAAATGATGCGAACAGTTATAATTATTGGATTACTTATTTTGTGTAGCTCAACGATTGCAATCGGTGTTTCTACTTATTTTATTTATATCCTGTTTGTTTTTGTGATTGGAGGAATTGGTATTGGTATTGGACTACCTTGTTTAGACGCGATCATTACGCAGACAATTGAAAAAGATGTACGAGGAACAACGACTTGTTTATATAGTTCAGCAAGATATATTGGCGTTGCTCTCGGTCCTCCGGTAACAGCAGTATTGATGAAATATAATGTTTGGTGGATGGTATCTATATTTAGTTTTGTTGGTTTATTTGCTTTGTACTTTGCTATTAACAAAATACATCGAAGGGAAGGTTAATTGTTGTTTTTACTGTTTTACAAATAGAGATATGCACTAAATATTCAGAAAATGATATGCATAACTATTGCAATCAAGCTAAAAATCTAAGATAATAGAAAAAAGGAACAAGGAGGCGTGTTCCATGAAAAAACAAAAAGTCAATTATTATTTAATTAAGTATGCTGCACTAGAGAATGCATCGATTAAAGCAAAAAAGGAAGTTTCATTTGAAATTAAACTGGCATCACAATTACTTTTAGATGAATTAGTCTCAACACGGAACAAATTGCATTTAGAACAGCGTATTAATCAAGCGATTGACGATCGAGATGAAATTGCCTTTCTAGAATTAAGTAAACGTTATCAAGTTTATGCATATGAATTTTAATAAGTCATATCCCTTGTCGCTTAGGACAAGGGATTTTTTTGTTATATCAATATGCCATAAAAAAACATGTTATTTCCATTTATTTTTATCTCGTCAGCATGTAAAGTTATGTTATAGTGAAATGTAGGTAATAGGTAGAATGCAAAGTGAGAGGGTTTTAACATGAAGAAATATATCGTAATTTTGATATTTTTCATTGGAGCTTTTTTAACAGCTTGTCAACAAGAGAGTGATAATCTAGGTGAAAATGATCAATCCGAACAAAAGGGAAATACAGAGCAAACAATTGATGGGGAAGAGTCATCTGATGCTAATGAAAACAATGAAGATGGAACAAAAAAAAATGAAGGTGAACAAGCAGAAGAAACGAATAAGCACATCGCTAAAATAGAAGAAGAAACTGGCTTACATGTAGTTGATAATCCTGAAAGTAAATTAGTCTATGTCAATAAACAAAGACAGCTACCAGTAGGATATGTTCCACCTAATTTAACTGTACCAGATGTACCGCATTATGCGAGCGAAGGAGATCCAAAGCGACAATTACAAAAGGTAGCTGCAGATGCATTAGAAGATCTGTTTGCAACAGCTAAAAATAATCAGGTAGGATTGATCGCTGTTTCTGGTTACCGTTCTTATGAACGTCAGAAACAAATATATGAATATAATGTAGAGACAAAGGGAAAAGCCCATGCAGATAAATATTCAGCTATACCAGGTACAAGTGAACATCAAACAGGTCTATCAATGGATGTTGCATCTGCAACAGAAACATCAGCAACGTTGCTTGAACAAACCTTTAGTCAGACAGATGCAGGAACATGGTTAGCGGATCATGCCCATGATTTTGGGTTTATTATTCGTTATCCAAAAGGAAAAAGTAATATCACCGGCTATAGTTATGAGCCATGGCATATACGCTTTGTTGGTAAAGAGGTTGCAGAGACGATTTATCAAAAAGGCATCACATTAGAAGAACATTTTGGATATGATTATTAATTAGATTAGAATCTTTTCTCAATAATTTTGAGAAAGGATTTTTTCTAGTTTTATGAAAGAAAACAAGCTACAATAGATATAGATAAATCTTTTTTAAAGGAGTAGAATAGATGTCTTATCGAATAGAAAAAGACACACTTGGTAACATAAAAGTAGATGAATTAAAATATTGGGGTGCGCAAACACAGCGGAGTATAGAGAATTTTCCAATCGGCACAGAAACAATGCCAACAGAATTAATAGCCGCATTTGCAATCTTAAAACGAAGTGCAGCGGTGGTCAATCATCAATTTGATCAATTAGAGAAAGAAAAAATGTTAGCTATTCAATATGCAGCTGATAAAATTGTCGCTGGAACATTAACAGAACATTTTCCATTAGTGGTGTGGCAGACAGGTAGTGGTACACAGACAAATATGAATGTGAATGAAGTAATTGCGTATGTTGGTAATCAGTGGTTAGAATCACAGGGAAGTAAGGCAATGCTACATCCAAATGATGATGTCAATCAGTCACAAAGCTCCAACGATACGTTTCCTACAGCAATGCATATCGCAGCGGTAACGTCTATCGAGGAGTATTTATTCCCTTCCCTAGAAAAAATAAAGAAAACGTTACAGAAAAAAATAGATGATTTTGACCATATTATCAAAATAGGTAGAACACACCTACAAGATGCAACACCACTAACCTTTTCTCAAGAAATAAGTGGATGGCTAGAAATGATTGTTCAATCTGAAAAAATGATCCAAGATAGTTATCGTTATTTAAGAGACCTTGCGATCGGTGGAACTGCTGTTGGAACAGGTCTTAATGCACATGATGATTTTGGTGAGAGAGTTTGTCAACAAATTAGTCAGTATACAAATCGTTTATTTACGTCTGCTCCAAATAAATTCCATGCTTTGACGAGCCATGATGCGATTGTGCATACCCACGGTGCTTTAAAAGGCCTAGCTGCAAATATGATGAAGATTGCAAATGATATTCGTTGGTTAGCAAGTGGTCCCCGTGCAGGGATTGGTGAGATTACTATCCCAGTTAATGAGCCTGGTTCATCAATTATGCCAGGTAAAGTAAATCCTACTCAAACAGAAGCCATGACGATGGTAGCTGCACAAGTGATGGGAAATGATGCAACAATCGGTATTTCAGCCAGTCAGGGTAATTTCCAATTAAATGTATATAAACCTGTCATTATTTATAATTTTCTGCAATCCATTCAATTGCTAGCGGATAGCATAGCATCATTTGATCAAAGATGCATGGAAGGTATTCAACCAAATCAAACGAAAATGAGTCAGTATCTCGAAAATTCACTTATGCTTGTTACAGCTCTTAATCCCCATATTGGATATGAAAAAGCTGCAACCATTGCAAAAAAAGCTTATGAAGAGAATCTTACATTAAAACAAGCAGCAGTATCACTAAATTTATTAAGTGAACAAGAATATGATCACTTGGTCAACCCAAATCATATGACTGGTCCAACGGATAATTAAGGGCTATTTTCCATGCATTTAAATGATAGTTTTTAATTTTTTGCTCACACTAAGGTTTGTAGGAGGTGAGTAAAAGATGGCAGATCAAAATCGATCAAATCAGTTACTAGTTCCTGGTATTGAACAAGCTTTAGATCAAATGAAATATGAAATTGCACAAGAATTCGGTGTTTCTCTTGGTGCAGGAGAAACAGCGCGAGCTAATGGCTCTGTAGGTGGCGAAATCACGAAACGCTTAGTTAAACAAGCTGAACAACAGTTCGGTTCACAACAATAATAAATAAGATGGCTTAAGGAGGCACCACCTATCGTGTGCCTCTTTTTTGATACATGTACTCATGTGTGTCATATGAATGGAGGTAAAACAGGATGTATGTGTGTTTGGTTTGTAATGGTATGGAAGTAATTAAACGAAATTGTACGCATTGTGATAATAAGATGGTAGATGAAGGTAGAGTAATTAATCAATTTGATGACTATGCACCTTATATGGATGATGAAACGACGAAATTGGTCGATGGTGATATTTATTCCAAACATAAACATCTTTGTCTTCATCTTCTGAAATGCTCCACTTGTGATTATTACTTACAGGCTGCAGTAGAGGAAAAATATATCACATAAAAAAAGAAGCGGAGGGGAGCCCGCTTCTTTTCAAAATAGAAAATTACTTAATTCTTTCTTCTGTCTCTTTATCGAAGAAATGAGATTTATGCATATCAAGTGCTAAATCAATATTTTCTCCACCATGGATATCTGTACGAGAATCAACACGTGCAACGAAATCTTGATCAGCAAGTTTAGAGTATAAGTATGACTCAGATCCCATAAGTTCAGCTACATCAATAGTTGCAGTAATTTTAGAACCTGGATTTGCATCAATAAATACTGGCTCATCATGGATATCCTCTGGGCGTACACCAAGAATAATTTCTTTTCCAATATACCCTTGTTCACGAAGAATCTTCATCTTACCCTCAGGTACATCAATTGTTTGTGCTTCAGAAACTCGAAACTTCCCTTCTTCTAGAGTACCACTAAAGAAGTTCATTGCAGGCGATCCGATAAATCCACCAACAAAAATGTTATTTGGTTTATCATATACTTCTTTCGGTGCACCAACCTGCTGAATGACACCATCTTTCATAACAACTAGACGAGTTGCCATAGTCATTGCTTCTGTTTGGTCGTGTGTAACATAAATTGTAGTTGTTTGTAGACGTTGATGCAACTTTTGGATTTCAGCACGCATCTGTACACGTAACTTAGCATCTAAGTTAGATAAAGGCTCATCCATTAAGAATACTTTAGCATCACGTACAATCGCACGACCTAATGCCACACGCTGACGTTGACCACCTGAAAGTGCTTTTGGTTTACGATCTAAATATGCTTCTAATCCGAGAATCTTTGCAGCGTTTTGAACACGACGATCAATTTCATCTTTTTTGAATTTGCGTAGTTTTAATCCAAATGCCATGTTATCGTATACATTCATGTGAGGATACAATGCATAGTTTTGGAATACCATTGCAATGTCACGGTCTTTAGGAGCAACATCATTCATCAATTTGTCATCGATATAAAACTCACCTGCAGTAATTTCCTCTAGGCCAGCAATCATACGTAGTGTAGTTGACTTACCACAACCAGATGGACCTACAAATACGATAAATTCTTTATCAGCAATGTCAAGGTTGAAATCATCAACTGCTTTCATTGCTCCTTTATCATATACTTTATCAATATGTTTTAAAGTTAATTCAGCCATGTATAACCCTCCTGAGTTTTTTGAAAGCGTTTTAAGTATATCTATAGTGTAATCAAAGGTTGGGATTTAATAAATAGTAAGCGTGCACAAAAAAAATATTATAATTTGTGCATGCTTACATAATCTATTCATTGCGCTTTTTTAATAATAGAATTAAGTATACGCATAATGCTCCTTCAAACTGTTTGACATCAATGTTTGTTTTTTCGACAAATTTATCGATACGGTATTGGAGGCTATTTCGATGCATATACATTTTTTTGGCTGCAAGACTAACGTTTGAATTACATTCTAAAAAGACTTGAATAGTGTCAAGTAATGCTTCATCATTTGTTGCTTCTTGTAAAATTGTTTCAATTAATATTGGATAATCTTTTGGATGAAGTGACTCAATAAATAAGTAGGGTATAGCGCTTATATAAGGTATCACAGATTTATTGTTGTTTTTCCTAATCAGCTGATAAGCTTTTTTTAACCATGAATAATACTGAGGTACACGATTAGTGATTGTGAAAAACGGGCTAATAAATAATTGTAAGTCAAGATAGAAGTCACTACTGAATACGTCAATTATTTCCGTGAAAGAAATGTCATCATCTAATATTGGTCTAATTTCTTGAATAATTAATCCTTCGAACGGTGTTTCCCACAAAATTGGTACACGATTTGGAAATAGTCCGTAAATTGCTTCTTGGAACGCTGCTAAATCGGTAGGCTCTTCGGATAAAGAAAAAAAGATAAAACGATAAGTTTCAGGCATTTCTATCCATTCAGTGTTATCATTGCCAAATAGAAAAGCACTCCATTTCTTCTCTATTTCAGTACTTGGTAATTGCAAACCATGATAGGAGGTTAAAAATGTCTTTAAAATTGCATTATCTTTAGTAGTAATTTCCTGATGTTTTATACCAATAATTTCGTCATTCGGTGTAATAAACCATTGATAGTCTTTTTTATTTATTGGATCAATCATATTTTCGTGTATTAAAGACGGAAATATATTTTTCAATTTTTGTAACATGAGATGACTCCTCTAGTTTTCTTTTTATTATAACAAATCATTAGTTATATAAACTACATATCTGTTTTTTCTATTACTTAGTATGTATAATGCAGGAAGCTAGAAACAACTGTGATCTGCATTTGGTGAAACAATGAAATTCATTTTAAGAATTATTATTATAACGGTTGGATAATTAAAATAGGTTTGATATAGTGTATGAGTAGTAAGCTATAATTTTAGGAGGATTTTTTAATGGCAAATATTTATGATAGTGCGTATGATCTAGAGAAAGCAATTCGAAACAGTGATGAATTTCAAGCTTTAAAGCGTGCGTATGATACAGTAATGACCGATGAAATCGCAAAGAGAATGTTTGATGATTTCCGTAATACACAAATCGAATTACAAGAAAAACAAATGCAAGGTCAAGAGATTACGGAAGAAGAAGTAGAAAAAGCACGAAAAGTTGTTGAAACAGTACAGCAACATGAGCAAATTTCTAAACTTATGGAAGAAGAACAACGCTTGAACATATTAATTAATGATGTAAGTAGAATTATCACAAAACCACTTGAACAGTTATATGGTGTAGAGGATCAAGAACAAGAATAAGATAGTAAAAAATCTCGCTAATGTAGCGAGATTTTTTATTACAAGATTTATATCATGTTTAATAAAATGATCTATTACGTTTTTATTTATTGTAATGAATGAATTTCATAATTATAAGCCCTTGCGTGACAAGGGTTTAAAAACATAAAAAAGGAAGTACCTCCCCAAGTCTTGTATAATGGTAGTTGACACAACATCCAATAAAGACTGGAGGAATACTTCCTATGACCATTATACGACAACCAAGCTTATTTAGCATCCAAGAATTATATGACATGGAACCTACCCAAAAATATGAGGCAATTATTTCGGCGATAAATTTGGATAAGATATATCACAAAGTAACGAAGAAATCACGACTAGGTGCACCAGAAGGATTGAACTATGCAGCTATGATCATTTCCTTTGTGGTGAGATATGTGGAACGCATCCCAACAATAAAAGATCTAATGAAACGCCTTCGTGATGATGTAGCCTTTAAGCTGAATTGTGGTTTCCGTGTATCAGATTCCGTTCCTTCAGAGGCTTCCTATTCTAGGCTCGTAACGAAATTGATGAAGTGTGACATATTAGAAGTCGAAAAGGAAAACATAGTACGGCAAGCTATGGAAGAAGGTTTTATTACAGATGACACTGCCGCCACGGATGCTTGTCATTTCGAAGCACGCGATCAAGCACCACCAAAAGAAGAAAAGCCAAAGCCCGAGTCTAAAAAACGTGGTCGCAAATCAAAAGAAGAGCGCGAACAATGGTTAAAAAACAAAGCTGAAAAGGAAGCTAACCTGCCTTTGTATGAAAAGAAAATAGAAGCACAATTAGACGTACCGCTAGCTGAGCTACGAGCCGAAGTTCCTCAAGACCCTAAATGGGGCGTGAAAAAGAATTCGGAAGGGAAAAATGTCTTTTGGTTTGGCTACAAGGCTCATTTAATCGTTGGTACATCCAGTCAATACATTTTAGATTCTCTCTTTTCATCAGGCAGTTTAAATGATGGAAAAGCAGCTATTCCATTACTTAAAGGGCTTCATGAACGCTTTCCCGAACTTCTTTTGCGTTATCAAACCATGGATGCTGGGTATGATTATGAACCAATTTACGAACAGGTACATCGGATGGGACAACAATCTGTCATTGCATACAACAAGCGAAATGAAAGCGAACTCCTTGGTTATGACAAACATTTCGCACCGACCTGTTTTCGTGAACATTCCTATCGTTACGATAGCTTTGATTCTAAATATGAAACATTGAAGTACACGAAACCAAAGGAGTGCAACAATTGTCCACTAGCCAACGAAGGTATCTGTCAAAAAGTTTATAAGGTGAAAATAACCGAAGACCTCCGGAAATATACAGCTCCAGCTCGTGGTTCACAGGCTTGGAAAAATATTTTCAAACGTCGGACCGCTGTGGAACGTGTTAACGCCTATCTCAAAGAATTCTTTCAACTTGACAATGTTCGTTATCGGACAGGAGAACGTGCGAAAGTTCATTTTGACATGGTTACACTTGTTTATAATGCATCAAAACTGGCTGCAGATCGTATTCATGCCCAATTAAATCAGCAACAAGCTGCATGATTTCTGTTTTTAAAAATACAATTTAGAAATCCTGTCAGTCTTTGTATTTTTAAAAAGAGCAATTATGAAATTCATTCTAATAATAAAGTAAAAAAATAACTTCACTTTTATGTTAAATATATATTATCATTGAAAATGATAGAAATTTTGAAACTATTTTAAATTAGTATCGTATGTAGTAAGAAGCTAAGAATAGAAGGGAGCAAAGCAGATGACGTTAAGATTGGAACAGGTGACAAAGCAATTTGGTTCATTTACCGCTGTAGATAATCTTTCTTTAGAAATACCAGAAAAACAAATATTTGGTTTTTTAGGTGCGAATGGCGCTGGAAAGACAACTACATTTCGAATGATTTTAGGATTGATCGATGCTACTAATGGAAAGATTAGTTGGAATGGAGAAACCATCGATTATAGCAAGAGTGATTACATTGGTTATTTACCAGAGGAGAGAGGGTTATATCCAAAACTCAAGGTAAGTGATCAAATTGTCTATCTTGGGCGATTACGAGGAATGAAAAAAAGTGATATTTTAACAGAGCTTAAGGGATGGTTAGAGCGCTTTAAAGTACCAGAGTATTTCGATAAAAAAATTGAAGAGTTATCTAAGGGAAATCAGCAAAAGATTCAATTTATATCTGCTGTTATTCATAAACCTAAGTTACTTATTCTTGATGAACCTTTTTCTGGCTTAGATCCAGTAAACGTAGAGATGCTAAAAGATGCGGTGAAGGATTTAAAGGAATCGGGCACATCTATTGTGTTTTCTTCACATCAAATGGATCATGTAGAAGAATTGTGTGAACATTTATGTATTATGCAGCATGGGAAACCAATTGTGCACGGAGCGTTAACAGAAATCAAACGATCGTTTGGTAAGAAAAATTTATTTATACATGCAGATTTTGAACTGGATTTTTTAAAGGATATACCAGGAGTTGTTTCACAGAAGAAATTCACAGAAGGGTGTAAGCTTCAAATTGAAAGTGAAGCCATTTCCCAAAACGTTTTACAAGCCATTCAAGGTAAAGGGTTTATTCGTCGATTTGAGCTTGAGGAACCGTCATTGAACGACATCTTTATTGAGAAGGCAGGTGAATCCTATGAATAAGTTCTGGATTGTTTTAGCACATACGTATTGGACACGATTTAAATCAAAATCATTTATTATAACGACAGGTATTTTTCTATTATTTATTATTGGATTTGCTAACATCCAATCTATCATTGGGGTATTTGATGGAGATAACGAACCAGATGTTGTAGCGGTAATCGATGAAACAGATTCGATATATTCTGTCTTATCAGAAAGTATAGAACAAATGGATGCTAACTTTGTTTTAGAATCTTATGATGGATCATTACAAGAAGCAGAGAAAGAAGCGCGTTCTGAAGCATATGTAGGTGTGTTGAAGGTTAGCTATAATGAAGATAACTTACCAGTCGGGTCTTATCATACAAATCAGCTATCAGATACATCGATCTCTACCATGCTTGAAAACCAACTCCAACAAATAAAAATAGCAATGGCAACGAGTCAATCAGGAGTAGACCAGTCAGTAATTGAATCCATTTATGCACCAGTTACCTTTGATATGGTAGCTATTGAAAGTGGTAATGGTACAACAACAAAAACAGAAGAAGAGTTAAGTGGGGCGAGAGGTCTCGTTTATGCCATGTTGTTTTTATTATATATGACCGTTTTAACCTATGGAAATATGATTGCAATGGATGTGGCGAACGAAAAATCTTCTCGAGTAATGGAAATCTTAATTTCAAGTTCCTCACCAGTTGGGCAAATGTTTGCTAAAATTTTTGGTATTGCTTTGCTTGGCTTAACACAAATCGCTGTATTTATTACTGCAGGTTATGTGCTAATTAAACAAAAGCAAGATGAATTAGTTGGTGGAATGTTTGAATTTTTCGGATTATCAGACATTGAGATTTCTACATTTGTGTATGGGGTTATCTTTTTCTTATTAGGCTATTTATTATACGCAACCCTTTCAGCTATGCTCGGTTCATTGGTTAGTCGAATGGAAGATGTGCAACAAATCATGATGCCAGTGATCCTTTTAATTATCATTGCATTTATGGTATCTATGTTTGGATTAAACTCGCCAGACAATAGCTTTATTACGATTACTTCTTACATTCCGTTCTTTACTCCAATGGTTATGTTCTTGCGTGTAGGTATGTTAGAAATACCATTTTGGGAAGTAGGCTTAGGGATTGCGATTATGGTTGCTACCATACTTATCTTTGCTGTAATTGGTGCGCGCGTGTACCGTGGTGGCGTACTAATGTATGGTCGATCTTCTTCACTAAAGGATTTCAAGCAAGCGATCCAGCTATCTAAAAAAGAATAACTTAATGAAAAAAGAGTCTGTGACTTATTAAAAATGTACCCTATAGAGTAGACACTAAAAAAGTCTACCTATAGGGTTCTTTTGTGAATGAATATCCAATAAATTAAAAGGGATCGAACGTGCATTCGTTTTTATTCTTTGATAGAATAAAACTATTATAACTATATTCGAAGGGAGCTTACGATAATGGAGCAGCTTCGTTTTATCCATTGTGCAGATTTACATATAGATAGCCCATTTAAAGGATTAGATAATTTACCAACATCGTTATTTAAAGAAGTGAAACAAAGTACGTTTAAAGCATTAGAGCATCTTGTGCAAACCGCAATAAAAAAACGTGTAGACTTTGTTTTGATGGTAGGAGATATATTTGATCAAAGTACACAAAGCGTGTATGCACAAATGCAGTTTTTACAAGCATGCAATCAACTGAATGCGTACAATATTTCTGTATATGTATCTTTTGGTAATCACGATTATATGCAGCGTGACTTTATTAACATGAATTATCCTCCAAATGTCTATGTATTCAAGAAGGAAGACGTAACGACTTATATATATAAGAAGAACAATCATCCATTAGTAACTATTCATGGATTTAGTTATCATAGTCAAGCAGTTTATGAAAATAAAACATCATCATATAACAAAACAACAACACCTTACCATATTGGTATGCTGCATGGGAGTGTTGAGCAGCATACTGAACATGATACATATGCACCATTTAAAGTACAAGAATTAGTAAACAAAGACTTTGACTATTGGGCACTTGGACATATTCATAAGCGACAACATTTGAAGGAAGCACCTCCTATTATTTATCCTGGTAATATCCAAGGGCGATCAAAGAAAGAAATTGGGGAAAAAGGTTGCTACTACGTAGAACTTAGCAAATCTAGAACGGATTTAACCTTTATTCCATTACAGTCTATCCGATTTGAACAAGTTACAATTAATGCTAGTGAGTTACTAACGATTCAATCAATTGAAAAAGCTATTATGCAAGAATTAAATCTATTAACTACACAAGGAAAAAGCTTTGTATGGGTGAATTTCGAGTATTATACAAAAGAAGTAGCAGATTTTTATTATGAAGGCATGTTAACAGACATGATCGATTTTATTAATGAAAAAATGGTTAACAATAATGATTGGATTTGGATTGAATCAATTGATTTAAAAGGACATGGCATAATTGATAAAGAAAGCTATCGAAACGGTGAACATTTTCTAGGGGAAGTTTTAAAGTTATCGCAAGATGATGAAGACACAGATTGTGAACTCGATCCTTTGTGGAAACATCCGAAAGCAAGAAAGTTTTTGCATGATCTAACAAAAGAAGAAAAAGATGAACTGCTTGAAGAAGCAGAAAATATATTACTATATCAATTAACAAGGAAGCAAAATTAATGAGAATTCAACATGTCGAAATATATGGTTTTGGTAAATGGCAAGACAAACAATTTGATTTTTCGGATCAGAATTTCATTATTTTAATTGGTGAAAATGAAGCGGGGAAGTCGACGTTAAGACAATTTATTCTGTTTATGCTGTTTGGCATGCCTCCGAGGGAACGGAAATTATACCTTCCTAAAAAGGGAGGTCAGTTAGGTGGAAGGCTTACTCTCGAAACAGATGAGGGCAACGTATTTACAATCGAACGTATGCATGATCGAAATAAGGGAGAGGCAGTATGTTATACAGCTGATGGACTAACAAAAGATGAGAACTGGTTGAACAAACAATTATTCGGAATAAATAAGGATACCTTCTTGTCTATCTTCTCATTTGATACGACGGTACTGTCTCGTCTTCATCAAATGAAACAAAAAGATATAGGTGAAGTATTGTTAGGGGTTGGTATGGCCGGTACTGATCAAATTTATTGGACGGAGAAGTGGCTAGAACAACAATTAAATGATTATTTTAAACCACAAGGAAAAAAGCCGAAAATCAATCAACTAGTGGAAACATTAGCTGAAAAACAGGTAACACTAGTACAACTAGAAGCAGACGCATCCCACTATCAAGAAAAACAACGTGAAATACAAAAGCTTAAGCAGCACCTCACTACTTTTCAGGAGAAACAGAAAGTATTACATCAAGAGATGCAGCGTATAAAACAAATGATTCAACAATACGATGCTATTACTTCCTACCAAACAATAAAGGACGAGCTAAAATTATATCCTAATACGATACAATTTCCTGAGCAAGGATTAGATCGTTTTGATCAACTGAATCGTCACTTGTTCCCTTTGCAAAGTGAGACAAATATGCTTCAAATGAAATTAGAGAAAGAGCAGGAAGAATTAAATGATATCAACCAGTCTATATTAACTGAAGCTGAGAAGAAGAAACTGAATCTCACTTTAGAGGAGATAAGAGAATGGAGTCAATTCAATCAAGCTTTATCTAATAAAAAGCAAGAGAAACTAGAATTAGAACGAGACATAACATATGCTATGAATCAATTGCAGCTAGATTTGAGTTTAGAAGATGTTCAAGCTTTATCATTACCATTTGCCACAGAAGAACGTTGGATCCAATTGAAAGAAGAACAGCAAGAACTCTACCAAGCAATTACAAAATTAGAGTATGAACAACAAGTTGACAACGAGCAATATGAGGTTTTATTAACTGAACAAAAGAAGACCGATCAGCAGCTAATGGATCCGTTAGAATTACATCAATTAAAGCAAGAGATAGAACGAGAAGAGGAAACGATATATCAACTAGAGCAATCAAAATCTAATCAGTCAAAGCAGAATAAGTGGAATAAAATAAAACATCAAAAAAAACGAACAGCAAACATAATTAGTATAATTGGTATTAGTCTAACAGTGATCATTGGGTTACTAGCTCTGATCTTGGAAGAGCGTATCTGGTTCATTTTATCAGGTGTTATCTTGGTAGTGGTTATCTTTGTAAGATGGAGTATGTTTCAATCAACAAAATCAATCGAGACGTTTTTTGAGTCATTACCGAATCATATGCAAAGTCGTAAACTAACAGATGAAGAATTGACCGAAAGAAAACAGACGCTCAAACAACAAGAAATATTTGTTGAACAACAGGAAAAGTCAACGAAACAACTCAAGGAAATGAATGCAGCGCGTCTTAAATTAAATGAAGTAAAAAAATTTCATCTCCAACGTCAACAACTAGTCAAGCAACAAATAAATGAACAGATAGAGCAATTTCCTTTTTTAGAAGGAATCACTGTTGAGCATTGGCCAAAGCTCTATCATTATCTAGAAACGCTATTGAATCAAACAAAGAAATACACGAATGTAACGAATCAAGTGGATGTGTTGACACAACAATTGGATGATTTAGAAAAAAACATTAAGCAAATATATCAAGAAAAGGTAGCAAAAAAAGAATTAACAGATACCATCCCATCTATTGGTGAGAGGGTGCGTCAAGTTATAGATAAAGACAATGTTTTAGTACACAAAAAAGATGAGGTAGTAGAAAATAGGAAACAATTAGTAAACCAATTAGATGAACTACAGGCAAAAATGATACCTTTACAAACTAAAATCAACACGCTGTGGGAACACGCAAACGTTCAAGATGAAGAATCTTTTTTGGAGAAAGGAAGACAAAAACAAGCATTTGACATGCTGTATAAAGAATATAAAACATATGAGAATCAACTTAATTTGTTATTGTCTGAAAAAGATTGGATGATAATTAATAATGGAGAAAAAATAATAAAATCCGACTTGGAAGCAAGATATGAGAAAATGCAATATAATATGAAAGAAAGTAACGAAAAAATGCAACATATGCAGCAACAAATTTCTGATATAAATGCACACATTTACCAATTAGAAACATCACAAGTGTTAGTAGATGAAAAACATCACTATTACCAATTACAAAATGAATTGCAGCAACAAGCGAAACAGTGGGCAATCTACCAATTAGCAAAAAACAAGATAAATAAGACAAAACTAATTTATTATAACCATTACTTACCTAATGTTTTATCACATACAACTACTTATTTTAAAAAAATAACATCAGGTAGCTACCTTTGTGTATTCATTGATGAAGATAGCGCTGAGTTATTAGTTGAAGATAAAATGGGATTTCGATATGCTATACAGGAGCTGTCACAGGGCACCCAAGATCAACTTTATATTTCTTTGCGAATTGGAATGAGTATCGTTATTAAACATCAACATAATATGCCATTCTTTGTAGATGATGCATTTGTTCATTTTGACTCTACTCGATTACACAACATGCTTATTGCTTTTAATGAATTATCTAAGACGAGTCAAGTCATTTGGTTTACTAAAGAGTATGTTCCACCATTCTGGCTCGAGAGTGAGGGCATAACAATACACAAGATTTAATTAAATCTATTCGCATTCTTCATGCAATAATGGTAAAATATTTTAAGATATTTTCAAATGAATCTATTTATTGTTACCTAAAGGTAGGGATAGTTTGCATGTTATTAGATAAGGGTAAGTAAATGATGTAACTTTTTACACGAACTAATAACTGGATAACAAACATACCTTTTTACAAGTATAGGTTGTAATTGGAGGATTGAATGATGACGAGTGAAAAAAGCACCGAAGAATGGGAAACTTATGAAGAAATTGTAGATAAGTTTATTCAAGTTATAGCGAAAAATATGAATCTTTATGGGATTACTCCTTCTGTAGGTAGACTGTACGGGACATTGTATTTTAATGATGGGCCAATGACTTTAGATAATATGCGTGATGCTTTGGAAATGAGCAAAACTAGCATGTCCACTGGAGTACGTGCGTTATCTGAAATGAAGATGGTAGAACCTTCTTTTAAAAAGGGAATACGAAAGGATTTATACCAATCAGAAGAGGATTGGTATAAATCATTCACCTCTTTATTTGGGAATCGTTGGAGACATCACACAGAAACAAACATTGAAGAGGCAGAAGAAGCGATACAAGAGTTAAAGTTAATTCGGGAGGAAACAGTGGATGAACCATTAGTCCAGAAGATTACCACTGATATCGACCGATTGCGGTATGCTCAAAATTATTATCGGTGGTTAATGCGATTTATTCAAGTAGTTGAAACAGGAGAAATATTTAAGTATATTCCAAAACATGATAAATAATTATAATGTGACCTTCATTTTAAAATCCCTCAACCTGTTTTCGTAGGTTGAGGGATTTTGTAATTTGCTAACTGCATACTCTTTTCGTTTACCAAGAAGTTTCTGGTTATGTGCTTTATAGAAAATAAGTAGCTTGTTGTAACGTAACATGAATTATTTGACAGATTCAGTATTCTCATACCTGCTGTCTAGATAGTCGACTATATGTATGATATATCCTTCAAAAGATTGTGGTTCTCTAACAGCTGCTCCCCATTCTGGTAATCCATGATGACAAAGAATGCAATGACTCATTTGGTGAATTAATGAAAGAGAAATATCTACCTGTGACAATTCAATTATTTTATTCAATAGTAGTACGCCATAAGGAATATGACCAACCATCACCCCAAGTGGGTCCATTGTAATTCCAGATTGAATTCTTTCGTTATAATTAGCTACTTTAGCGGTTGGGTATAAAAGTTCAAAAGCTTTATTCGATCTGCCAATGTAATCATATTCACATAGTTTACCGATATCATGGAATAAAATACTTGTTATCAACAGATCATCATTAGGTTCGTTCTCTTGGAATGCTTTCAGTCCTTGAAGCATAGCATATAAATGATCAATGGTATCTTTCCAAACTAAATTCGTTGCTGAAGTATGTTGAAAAGATTGATATAATTCATTTTTGTAGGCTTTTTCAACAACGCTAACCAATTTTATAATAGCTTGAATTGGATTATTTTCTAATTTCAAAATATATCGTGCAAATCGCATTAAACCCACCGTATGTTTTAATAGCCCTCCTAAGTAATTATGGTGGAAACCTTTAGCTGCTGGTGCAATAGAGAAGTCTTGCCAAAGTTCTTCCATTACTTTTAAACAAATCGATTGATACGGTTCTTTTAATTCATCCAAATAGGCGAATAATTCAAGTGTTAGCTCTTCCATGTTTTGATTCGTATAAGGCATGAGAGAGAAAGGGTTGATTTGATTGTTTTCTGGTGTCAAATGATTAACAGTAATTGACTTATTTCCTTTAAATTCATCTACAACCCCTTGTACACGAAATACGCTATGCTGACTTAACATTTGCTGGACATCGTTAATGTTTCCATTGTTGTCCCACATTTTTGCATCGATCATACCTGTATTATTACTAAAAGACATTTTTAAAAATTGCTTGTTTGTTTTTGTTAAACGAATCTCACTTTCATTTAATAACAATAATTCATTGATCGATTCGCCTTTAACTTTATCCTGAATAGAAAAGAAATGATTTCCTTCTGGTAAAGAAGGAGGTGAGAACTGATTTAGTATGTGATCTGCCTTTTCGTCTTCTAGTTGATATGAGATTGGTATAAATTGATAAAAGTAATGACCTTGCTTTGTCATACAATGCACTCCATTCAAAGTTCAACTCGTCTTCTTCCATTGTAACGTAATCTATTGTAGTTGAATAGAAAAAACTACAATGACAATAACGTCATTGTAGTTTAGTTTATTTATTCGTCTTCTTTATCTTCTTTATCTTCCGCTTCAAAAAGATTTTCAAACTCATCAATTTTTACATCAATATCTGCTTCTTTATAAAGTTGATTCAACTTCTCTTGAGCTACTGTGTTATCTACTTTGGTACGAGCAATTTCGTCTTTAATTTCGCCTTTAATATCTTCTAATGGTTCAATCTTTTCTTCCGTTTCACGTTTGTCAACTACTTTAATGATATGCCAACCATTTTGTGTTTTAACAGGATCACTAATTTTCTCAATTTCTAAATCATAAGCAGCTGCTTCAAATTCTGGAACCATATCACCAGCAGTAAAGTAACCAAGGTCACCACCATTTTGTGCGGACTGTGTATCAATTGAATGTTCCTCAGCTAGCTTTGCAAAATCACCGCCATCTTCTAATTGCGATTTGATGTCTTTTGCAGTTTTTTCATCTCCTACAAGGATATGACTTGCTTTTACTTCTTGTTGCATACGTTCATAGCGTGCTTCGATTTCTTCATCCGTTACTTTAATATCTTCAGTGATTGCCTTTTGTTGTAGTAATTGGGTCTTTAAATCATCACGGAAAGCATCTTCATCTGCATAGCCACTTTGTTCGAGAATAGTTTCCCACTGCTCACCATATTGCTCTTTATACGTTTCAACTTGTTTATCAATTTCTTCATCTGATACTTCATACTTATCATTTAAAATTTTTTCAGTAACTAATTGTTGTAAGACGGACTCGCCATTTGCTGCTTTTAATTCATTATAAAACGCTTCTTTTGAAATGTTACCAGATTTTGTTTCAACTACTGTTTCTGAATCATCAGATGAACAAGCAGATAACGTAATTACTCCTGCTGCGATCGTTGCTGCCATTACTAATTTTTTCATTCTATTACACTCCTACTCTTTAAGATAAAAATTTAACAACAAAATGAATTGCTCTTGACACAATATAACACATTTTACTGCTAAATAAACAATCAATATTTAAATTACTCACTTTTTACATATTTTTGGGTGGATATACAATATCTATTTAGCTATGTTTGCATACGATATAAATAGGTATCAAAGAGGGGGTGTGTTACGTGGGAAAAACTTATGGTGGAGGGTTTGCCTTAATTGTCGTGTTGTTCATTTTGTTAATTATTGTTGGTGCTACATGGGTATAGGTTAATAAAGCATAAAGTAACCCTCTATGTTTATCTTATTGATGGGTTACTTTATGCTTTACATAAATCTTGTGTCTTATGTGTAAATAATCTCAATGTAAGAAGAAAGTAATAAAATGGTGATCAATACATTTATTGTTCGGAATACATTTGGTTGTTTTTCTTGAGACATTTCGGTTTGTACGCACAAACGGTATGTCAATGAGTTAAATATGAACAATGTAAGTAATGCAAAAGGAACAAAAAATAATATCATACTCATGCCTCCCTTAACTTCTTTAACTACCTTATCAAAAAAATGTATATTTGAATAGTATTTAATAAGAAAAAGAGAGGTATCTTTATTTAAAAGATACCTCTCTATTTAATAATAAGAATGTCATAACTTGAACCATCATTTTCAACAATACATTTTCTCGGTGCTCGAAGAAAACGATTCATATATATATAATCGGTTGAAGATAAACCGATGTTTATAGAAGCATATATAAGAAAATAAACAAAGTGATTTGGAAATAGGTAGCTTGCAATTAAACAAGGTATTGTAATAATTAAAGTTGGTGCTAATAACGAAATAATTGATGTTAGTTTTGACATTTTAGCTGTTGATAATATTGATATAATAGGAAACTTCTTTTTATTAACGCGGCATTTTATTTTAAATGTACGATTAGAGAATAGTAATGGTATATAGTGTGATAATTTATGCACTAAAGGTAATAAGACTAAACTTAAAATAAAAGGGAAGATACCATGATCTTTCAAATTACTCGTTTGATGAAAGATAGAAAATGGCACGAATAAAAATATAAATGATAAAAATCCGATTAAAAATGATAAAAGGTAGATTCGATTAATGCCTACTTCTTTTTGCACATTAACTGTTTTCCAACAATTCATCATCGATACCTCCCTGCTAAGAATACTAATGTTGGCAAATATCCTTCAATGACTATAGTATGATTTAATGGAAAAATCAATAGCTTTTATAAAAAAAAATAAAAGCACACATCAAATGGAATAAAATACTGATGTGTGCGGTATTATAGCCTGTTATGTTTAGGGTCAATCATAGTAAAAGCCTTTTCTATTGACTGGTGAAAATCAATGATCGTAGCTAATTTGTTTAATAAAATTGCTTCTTCTTCTGAGGTATTTGAAAAAGTCAGTTGTTTCTCGATTTCTTTAAGCAAATAATGCTGGTTTTGTGCGTGCTTTATCCAGTTATTAATATAGGTTTGCATGAATCTTTTATATAAATCATTGTTTGTTTCATATAAATCTTTTCGAATTCCTTTTTTCCATACTCGCTTTACAAGGTTTAATTCCAATAATGTTCGAATACCTGTGCTAACTGCAGTTTTACTTTTACCTAATGCTTGACTCATTTCATCTAATGTCATCGGGCTATTTTCTAAATATAACAAGGAAAACAGTCGAGCTTCGGAAGGAGAAATATCAAAAAATTCAATTGTTTTTGAGAATGTATGAATAACATTGTGATACACTGTTTCTCTATTGTTTATAGACATATTTACCTCCTGTATAAATAAAGTACTGTATCAAGATTACACGATTTTAGTAGAAAAAGGAAATTGAGTATCTCTATAAAAAATAGAGGAAATAGAAGTAAATTAGAGAATGTTTTGTGTGAATTCCGTACAGTTTAAACTGTACGTATAATATACGCAAAATTAATGGTTTTTATCGTTTGAATTATATGTTACAAAAAGGGTATAGTATTAAAGTAGCAATTTATGGGCGAAAAACAGTAATGAATATCCATTTGAATATAATGTTTGTTTCAAAAGTGATAAAAACGGGTACTGTTATATGTTTGTGTCGACAAAGAAAGTAAGAGAGGTGAAAAGCATGCCTGTAATTAAAGTTGAGGGCTTGTCAAAAGTATTCGGTAAAAATATAAAAGAATCATTAAAGCTCTTAGATCAAGGTATGAAAAAAGAAGAAATATTGAAAAAAACAGGTGACACAGTAGGTGTTAACCGTGCTTCCTTTGAAGTAAAACAAGGAGAAGTTTTTGTTATTATGGGTTTATCAGGTAGTGGAAAATCTACGTTAGTTCGTTTAATTAATCGACTGATTGAACCTACAGAAGGAAGTGTCTTTGTTGGGGGAGAAAATCTAGCAACAATGAACAAAGATGATCTTCGTCGTGTTAGAAGAGAGAAATTAAGCATGGTATTCCAAAAATTCGCACTATTCCCGTTTCGTACAATTTTAGAAAATGCTGAATTTGGTTTAGAAATACAAGGGATTGACAAAGAAGAGCGTGCGAAAAAAGCGAAAGAATCTTTAGAATTAGTTGGCTTAGGAAACTATATCAATCAATACCCTGGACAGTTATCCGGTGGTATGCAACAGCGTGTGGGACTAGCTCGAGCACTAGCGAATGATCCAGAAGTATTACTTATGGATGAAGCTTTTTCCGCATTAGATCCATTAATACGTAAAGATATGCAAGATGAGTTATTAGATCTACAAGGAAAAATGCAAAAGACAATCATATTTATTACCCACGATTTAGATGAAGCCCTTCGTATTGGTGATCGTATCGCACTAATGAAGGATGGTTCCATTGTACAAATTGGTACACCGGAAGAAATCTTAGTTAGTCCAGCAAACGACTACGTAGAGAAGTTTGTTGAAGATGTTGATCGCTCAAAAGTACTAACCGCAGAACATATTATGAAGCGTCCAGAAACAATTAATATAGAGAAGCACGGGCCTCGTGTTGCATTAGAGCGTATGCGTGAAGAAGGACTGTCAAGTATTTATGTGATTGATAGTAAACGTAATTTAAAAGGCTATGTGACAGCTGATGGTGCATCGGATGCTCGAAAGAAGGAAATTCGAGATCTAAATGAAATTTTACAAACGGACGTTCCTACAGTTGGAAGAGATAAACCAATGCAAGAGATCTTTGATATTATTCATGATACACCTGTACCAGTTGCAGTTGTAGAAGATAATAAATTGCAAGGCATTATTGTTCGTGGTGCAGTAATCGCAGCATTGGCTGGAGAAAGTGAGGTTGAAGCAGATGCTTGATTTTATGCCGAAAATACCGATAGCGCAGTGGATAAGTGTTCTCACTGATGAAATTACAGAAACCTTTTCATTTTTATTTGAACCTATCAAGAATCAATTTGGCAATTTCATGGAGTTTTTTGCTGATAAATTAGCTGAAATTCCACCCGTTATCGTTATTATAATTGTAGCAGTATTAGCGTTTTTTGTTACAGGTAAAAAGTTTGGACTAGCAGCATTCTCCGTTGTAGGCTTATGGCTGATTTATAATCAAGGTCTATGGGAACAATTAATGAATACTTTTGCTTTAGTACTTATAGCTAGTGTATTATCTGTCATTATTGGTGTACCTGTTGGTATTCTAATGTCCAAAAGTAAAACAGCAGAGACAATTATTACACCAATTCTAGACTTTATGCAGACGATGCCTGCATTTGTTTATTTAATTCCTGCGGTAGCATTTTTTAGTATTGGTATGGTGCCAGGGATTTTCGCATCGTTAATTTTTGCAACACCACCAACGGTTCGTTTTACGAATTTAGGAATCAGACAAGTTTCTGAAGAATTAGTGGAAGCTTCTGAAGCTTTTGGTAGTACAGGCTCTCAGAAACTTTTCAAAGTAGAATTACCAATGGCAAAGAGCACAATTATGGCTGGAATTAACCAAACAGTTATGCTATCTCTTTCCATGGTTGTTATTGCATCAATGATCGGGGCACCTGGTCTTGGAAGAGATGTACTATCCGCACTTCAACGTGCTCAAGTAGGTACGGGGTTTGTAGCAGGTATGGGGATTGTTATTTTAGCAATTATTATTGACCGCTTTACACAAAACTTAAATAAAGGAAAAGTGGAATAAAATGTAAAGTTGGAATCTTTTCATATTGAAAAGTTCACTATATAGTATAAATTTTAAAAAAGGGGAGATTTAGTTACTATGTTTAAATTAACATGGAAACATGTAGGTTTAGTGTTCGTCCTAATGCTATCACTTGTGTTAGCTGCATGCGGTGGCGAAGATGACACTTCATCAGATGATAACAATGGTGAAGATACATCTAATATTGGTGAAAAAGAAATTGAACTAGTTTATGTAGAGTGGGATACTGAGGTAGCTTCTACTAACGTTATGGCTCATGTTTTAGAGGAACAAGGGTATAATGTTACAGTTACGCCATTAGATAACGCTGTAATGTGGCAATCTGTAGCTACTGGTGATGCAGATGGTATGGTATCAGCTTGGTTACCTGGAACACATGGTAATTTGTATGAGCAGTACAAGGATCAAGTAGTAGATTTAGGTGCAAACCTTGAAGGTGCAAAAATTGGTTTAGTAGTACCTGAATATATGGATGTTACTACGATTGAGGATTTAAAAAATGTAGCAGATGAATTAGATAGCTCTATTACAGCTATTGAGCCAGGTGCAGGTGTAGTGCAGGCTGCTGAACGCTCCGTAGAAGATTACGGCCTAGATGGTTTTACTGTGGAAGCTTCTTCTAGTGGTGCAATGGCAACAGCATTAGGTGAAGCAGTAGAGAACGAAAAGCCAATAGTTGTTACTGGTTGGTCCCCGCACTGGAAATTCAGTAAGTATGATCTTAAGTATTTAGAAGATCCAAAAGGTTCATTTGGTGAAGATGAGTATCTTGGAACAATGGTACGTGAAGGCTTAGAAGAAGATAGTCCTGTAGCATATCAAGTACTAGATAATTTTGTATGGACACCTGAAGACATTGAGTCTGTTATGCTAGAGATTCAAAGTGGTACTTCTGCTGAAGATGCCGCTGCTAACTGGATTGAAAACAACCAAGATAAAGTCGATGAGTGGACTAGTGGTTTAGAATAGTCTGTAGCTATTCTTTTAATTAAATAAAAGCTACCTTTACGAATATTAAAGGTAGCTTTTTCATCACAAGTATTTTATTTGACTATACAAAGGAATGGAGAATGTTTATAAATTATCCAGAGAGGGGAAAATTTAAGATGTCGAAAAATTTAAAATCTTTTATTTTATTAGGATTAGTAGTATTAATATTGGGGATTATAGCAGCATGTGATTCGGCTGAGAATGATAAAGAGGAAGAAAGTCAAACAAAAGATGTTGGTGCAACAATAGAGTATACAATTACAGGGATTGAACCAGGTGCTGGAATTACAGGATCAGCTGGAGATGCATTAGAAGAATACTCTAATTTAGAAGGTTATACACTAAACGAAAGCTCAACTGCAGCAATGTTAACTTCTTTAGACGAAGCAATTGATAAAGAAGAGCCAATTGTTGTGACTGGTTGGACACCACATTGGAAATTTGCAAAATATGAGCTGAAATTTTTAGAAGATCCAAAAGGTTCATTTGGTGAAGCAGAAAATATTAATACAATTGCTCGACTTGAATTAGAAAAAGATATGCCAGAAGCATATACAGTACTTGATCGATTCTTTTGGGAAGTAGAAGATATGGAAGCGGTTATGTTAATGACTCAAGAAGAAGATATGAGTTTTGAGGAAGCTGCTAGCCAATGGATTAAAGATAATGAAGATAAGGTAGCAGAATGGACAAAAGGTGTAGAAAAGGTTGATGGTGAAGAAATTGAACTGGTATCTACTCCTTGGGACACTGAACGCGCTTCTACGTCAGTGGTTAAAAATGTATTGACAAGCTTAGGGTATGAAGTAACAGATACTCCTGTAGACCCAGCGGTAATGTTTCAGGCAGTAGCAACAAATGATGCAGATGCTTCTGTTGCACCATGGTTACCAAAGACACACGGTTCATTTTATGAAGAATATAAAGATGAAGTGATTGACTTAGGACCAAATTTAGAAGGCGCTAAATTAGGGTTAGTTGTCCCAGCATATATGGAAATTGACTCTATTGAAGATCTAAAACCAAAAGAATAAACATTTAAAAATCGCTCAATTATGAGCGGTTTTTAAATGAACAAAAGGAATATGCTATTTTCATAATATTACATGTAGATCGTTTATATTTTTGTCGAATATGTGAAAGATTGAACTTTTATATAGACTTTTCAGTATAAAAAGGACTATAATACTAAATGTGACAGAATGAATATTAAAATAAAAAAGGGGAAGATAGTTATGAAAAGAAAACATTGGATGTTAGTAGCACTCACTGCACTTTTCTCAATTTTATTATTGGCAGGGTGTAATAATGACACAGAAGACGCGAATGCACCAGCAGATAATGATTCGAAAGAAAAAAAGGTAACACCTGGTGAATATGAAGATGGGATTTATTTCGCACAAGAAGATAGCTTTTCTGAAGAAAGCGGATGGAAATACATGGTCACTTTAGAAGTGGAAGATGGGAAAATTGTTTCCGCTGATTGGAACGGTGCTCACAAAAGTGCAGGAGACGACAAAGACACAGTATCTGCTAATGGTGAGTATGGAATGGTAGAAAACGGTGGTGCTCAAGCTGAATGGCATGAACAAGCAGAAAAGGTAGAAGCACACTTAGTAGAAACGCAAGATCCTACAGAAATTGAGTATACAAATGATGAAGGTGCGACAGATGCAATTTCTGGAGTAACGATTAAAGTAGGTACGTTCTTTACTTTAGCTGAAAAAGCTTTAGCAGATGGTCCGGTAGAGAAAGGTGCTTATAAAGATGGAGCTTATCATGCTGAAGAGGCTGATTTCAGTGAAGAGTCTGGTTGGAAGTATACTGTAGATTTAACTGTAGTTAATGGAAACGTTGTTGCAGCTGATTGGAACGGTGTTCATAAAGATGGCGGAGACGATAAGGATACAGTATCTGCTAATGGAGAGTATGGAATGGTAGAAAACGGTGGTGCTCAAGCTGAATGGCATGAACAAGCAGAAAAGGTAGAAGCACACTTAGTAGAAACGCAAGATCCTACAGAAATTGAGTATACAAATGATGAAGGTGCGACAGATGCAATTTCTGGAGTAACGATTAAAGTAGGTACGTTCTTTACTTTAGCTGAGGAAGCTTTAGCAGATGCAAAATAATTAATTGAAATATAGAAAAGCCTTAGAGAATATTCTCTAAGGCTTTTCCGGTTGTACAATAAATGACGTTGGTGAGTAAAAAAACTCACGAACGTCATTTTTAAATTCATGTTCTAAGTGATGATATAGTTTTTATTTGAATATCTATCAAAGACGAGGAATAATGTTTATTCCGCTGCGGAAATAGGCTTGCTTTCCGCGGGCACGGCCTCAGCTAAC